>JAGWVZ010000137.1 GCA_018970625.1 Myxococcales bacterium
GACCGTTTCGAACAGGCACGCAGACCCCTGCTGGCCGACGGCTTCGATCGCTGGAACGAGCTCCTGCAACAACGACAGGTACTCTATGAACGATGCAGCCTCTGCATCGACACAGACGGGCGATCGGTCGACGAACTCGCGAGGGTCATCAATGACCACCGCTGAACTCTCCGTCGTCGTTCGTACGCCTGACCACCAGTATCCCTGTATGGTGGTGCCCGGCGATGCCACCGAGCTGGTGCGCACGCTACAGTCAGTCGTGGGCGAACGCCCTGTGTTTGTGGTCATCGACGACGCCGTGGATGCTGCTCACGGCCAGGCGCTGCGGGCCGCGATCGATGCCTCCACGCTGCGCGTGCACCATGTGGCAAGGGTTCAGGGCGGCGAATCATCGAAGTCATGGGCTTCGGTTCAGTCACTTCTGGATACCTGGCTCGGTGTTCCGATCACGCGCAGGTCGGTCGTGGTCGCTTTCGGTGGCGGCGCAGTCGGCGACAGCACAGGGTTCGCGGCGTCGCTGGTGCTGCGTGGGGTGCCTGTGGTTCAGGTGCCCACGACGCTCCTCGCGATGGCCGACGCATCGATCGGCGGCAAGACCGCCATCAACACCGATGCGGGCAAAAATCTGGTCGGTACTTTTCATCATCCGATCGCGGTCGTGGCCTGGCCCGCCGCCCTGAGCTCCCTTCCTGTTGACGTCGCCCGCGGTGGACTCGCCGAAATCGTCAAGTGCGCTATCCTCGAGAGCGAAGCCGCGCTGGTGGGACTGGAAGCGGACGCTGCCGCCCTTCGTGCACTCTCGCCCGATGCCGTGCGACGCGGCATCGCTCTGGCGTGTCAGGTGAAAGCACGCATCGTCGAAGCCGATCCCTCTGAGGCAGGGCTGCGCAAGCTGCTGAATCTTGGGCATACCTTCGGCCACGCAGTCGAACGCATTCATGGGTACGGAAACATCTCGCACGGTGATGCCGTGGCGATCGGTCTCGACATGGTGTGTCGCTTGGGTGAGTCGCTGGGCGTAGTACCCGCCGCCATCACGCAGCGAACCCGTTCTTTGCTTGATGCGCTGGGCTTTGATGTGGCTCCCCCGACGGCCCCCGCTTCGGTATGGCTCGAAGCCATCGGCGTCGACAAGAAGCGGGAAGGCTCGGCCATTGAATTTGTATTTCCCCGGGATTGTGGTCAGTGTGTTCTGCAACGGGTGGAACTTCCCGTCGTAGAGGCCTGGCTTGAAACGTCTGTCTGTATGCCTGTTGCTCCCTCCCCAGGAGCCTCACATGTTGGTTAGGAGGCCCCCTATGCGCTCCATCCTTTCTGCAGCCCTGATGCTTGGCGTGACTGGCCTGTTTGCCGGCTGCGCTGAAGACATTCCGGAGATCCGGATCGTCGCCAACAAGCCCCTCAGCGACGATTGCCTGCCATCGGCCAACCAGAGCTCTGAGTTCATCGCCCGCGGTGTACTCGACCTGTTTATCACCGATCAGTATGTGATCGCTCCGCTGGTGACCAACACCATGGTGCCGTCCGAGACCGTACAGTTCGTCGGTGGAGCGGCGGGCGCCGCCGGTGGTCTGACCGGCACGCGCTGGGAGGCGAACACGGTGACGCTGACCCGAGCTGTGGCAGAATTTACCGGTCCCGAGAATCTGGGTGTTCCCCTGCCGCGGTCGCTGAACCTCACGGTTACCGGCTCTGCGGCTCCGGGCGCCAGCGTGGCGCTGACGCTTCAGGTGGTGACAGCCAACGTCGCCAACCTGCTTCGTTCTTCGGCGCTGCTCGCCAATCCGGGTCAGAGCATCACCATTCTGGTGAAGCTGAAAATGTTCGGTGTCACGACGGCCGGCAACGAAGTCGACTCCAACGAGTTCGTGTACCCGATTGAAGTGTGCAACGGTTGCTTGCTGGATTACCCCGCAGAAGCCATTGATCCGGCGTTCCCCGCCCCCAACTGCCGGGTCACCGACGGTTTCAGCAGCGCAGATTCCGAGCTGCCATGCTTCCCCGGTCAGGACGTGACGGTGGATTGCCGAGCCATTTGCCCGCTGGTGCTGGGCAATGAAGACCGCGATCCCGATGGTCTTTGCTCCTCGTTCTGAACCGTGGCAGGGCGCGGGAACGCTCCACCGCCCTGCACAGTTTCGCCCCGCACCTTACGCTTTCAGTGGGTGGCGGGTTCGGTCTTCCGGTGGCGATACGGGCGCCTGATCACGTCGTGTGTCCATCGCTCCCGGCCTTCAAAGGGGACGGCACGAATCGGGCATTCGTCCAGATCGCAACTGGAACACGCGCGGTCAGTGCACGGCTCCAGATGAGACATCAGCTCGGTCTCGCCGCCAAACCGCTCTTCGCACGCGTACTCGATCCGTTCGCTGACCTCGTGTGATTGCTCCAGTGTCCAGAAGCGAGGCAACACGAGGTGAAGGTCAATGTGGATGCGCTGCCCAAGGCGGTGCACCTTGACATGATGAGGAGCGTTCCAGCCCGGCTCGCGCGTGGTTTCGAGCACTTCTCCGATGGCGTCCAGCAGATCCGGCACCGCCTCATCCATCAACGCACCGATGGCGCGGCGCAAGATGGAAACGCCGGTCGCCAACAGCCACAGGGCCATGAGCAGGCCTGTGGCTGGATCCACCCAGTTCCATCCGGTGAACCGCACCAGCAAGAGACCCGCGAAGACACCGAGGGTGGTCAATGCGTCACTCGTCAGGTGAGCGCCGTCGGCTTCCAGAGTGGGCGATTCGAGTCGCCTACCGGCTCGTTGCAGCTGCTGTCCGGAGACCATGGTCACGACACCGATGAGAACGGTCAGCAGCAGACCGGCGTCCAGTCGCTCAGGCGCGCGGGCATGAAACAGCTCCGGGATGGCAACCGCCATGATGGTGAGGGATGCGAGACAGATGAACGCACCCTCGAGTCCGGCAGAAAAATACTCGATTCGACCGTGCCCGTAAGGGTGCGTTTCGTCTCGGGGTAGAGTGGCGAGCCAGACGGAGAACAGCGCAAACGACGCGGTGACCACGTTGATGATGGATTCCAGCGCGTCCGAAAAGACGGCGGTCGAGTCGGTCAGGACCCATGCGGCAAACTTGGCTGCCGTGATCAGGGCGCTGACGACAAGGGCAGCGACTGCCCATCGGAGCGCGGTATGCGGCCGCGTCAAGTGCACGACGCCGGTCGTGGGTGCGGCGGCGCCTTTGGCCGGGGGGAGGGACATGGGACTATCGGGGCTCGAAGCTGAACAGGCCATCGCGGGAATAACCGATGCAAAGCGTGAGGCAAGCGCAAGCGTTGCTTGACTGTACTGATCCCCTCGCTAACCTCTCCGGCGTCGCGAAGCGACAAGTTGTTCAGTCCCTCGCGGATGCAATCTTGACCATCGCAGCGTGCGCCTTAGGCACTTCGGAACACGCCTTTCGGGCCCCCGGCCCCCTTACGAGCATCGACGATGAATCACGACTTTGGAGCCAATCAGGGTCTGGTAGAAGAGCAGTTTCGCCACTTTGTGTCGAACCCTTCGGCCATTTCGGCTGACTGGCGGAACTTCTTTCAACGTCTGCCGAATGATACTCTGGAGTCCCTGCGTCGCACGGTGAGAGCCGTCGCTCCGCTGGCGTCCGCTCCCACCGCATCGTCGGCTTCATCGACGAGCCACACCATGTCCGGGACATCGCGCGTGGAGCTGGCATGGCGCGTGTCTCGTCTCGCCGTGGCTTATCGTTCGCGAGGCCATTATTACGCTTCGATCGACCCGCTCGACCTGTCTAACAAACCCGCCAGTGAGTTCGAGCCGCATCGATTCGGTATCGAAGCGGCTGACATGAACGAGCTGGTGGAGACGGACATCCCCGGCTTTGAGCGGGCGACAGTGGGCCAGCTGATCGCACACCTGAAGCAGACCTACTGCGACACGGTCGGCTTCGAAATCATGCACGTTGAGAACCCGGAAGAGCGTCAGTGGTTGTTGGACCGCATTGAACGTCCGGGAGCTCGGCCCGTCGTGACCGACGCCGAGCGCGTCTGGATGCTGGAACGACTCACCGATGCACAGGAGATCGAGCGTTTCCTTCACACGCAGTACGTCGGAGCCAAGCGCTTCTCGCTCGAAGGTCTCGATGTCCTGATCCCGATGCTGGAGTATACCCTCGACCTGTCGGGTGACGCCGGGGTTCGCGATGTCATCATTGGCATGGCGCACCGTGGCCGCCTCAACGTGCTCGTCAACACGATGCGCAAGAGCTTGCGCGAGTTGTTCACGGCGTTCAATGACCAGAACTCAACCGAGCTGGTCGGGCGCGGTGACGTCAAGTACCACCTTGGTTACTCCAACGTGCATCGCACTCCCGGTGGGCGCGACGTGAACGTCTCGTTGTGCTTCAACCCGTCTCATCTGGAGTTTGTGAATCCGGTGGTCGCGGGTCGCGCGCGCGCGCGCCTCGACAAATTGAAGGATACGACCGGTCGACAGGTGCTGCCGATCATGATTCACGGTGACGCGGCCTTCATTGGTCAGGGCATCGTTGTCGAGACGCTGAACCTTGCCAACCTGGACGGCTACCGCACGGGCGGTACCTTCCACATCGTTCTCAACAATCAGGTCGGTTTCACCACGTCGCCGTCCGATTCCCGCTCTTCGCGATACGCCTCGGACGTGGTTCGCTTCATGGGTGTTCCGGTGTTCCACGTGAACGCTGAAGACGTCGATGCTGTTCGCTTTGCGACGCGGCTCGCTTCCGAATATCGCCAGACCTTTGGCCGCGACATCTGTATCGATCTGGTTGGGTATCGCCGCTTTGGCCACAACGAAGGCGATGAGCCTCGCTTCACCCAACCGGTCATGTACGCGGTCATCGATAACCGGAAGACGCTTCGGGACGCGTTTGCCGAAGAGCTTCGGCAGAAAGGCGCCCTGTCGGCCGAGCAGGATGCGGCGATGGTCGATGCACGGCGCGACCGCATGATGAAAGCGCTCACCGAGGCACGCGAGAACCCAACCAGCAAATTCCCGAAGCTCGAAGAAGAGCAGTGGCAGGGGTACTGTGGCGGTCCTGACGCCGCAACACCGGACGCCGATACGCGCGTGCCGCTCGTCAGTCTGCAGCAGATGGTCCACACCCTGACCAACATCCCCGCTGAGCGAAACGCTCATCCCAAGGTGCTCAAGGTCTACGAACAGCGCGCGCAGGCCGTCGACCCCAAGCACGTCTTTGACTGGGGCACCGCGGAAATGCTCGCCTTCGGCTCGCTGGTGCGCGACGGTCACCGGGTGCGCATCACCGGTCAGGACAGCCGGCGCGGAACATTCAGTCATCGTCACTCCTATCTGACCAATGTGTCGACGGGCGATTACTGGACGCCACTCAATCAGCTCTCCAATGGCTCCGGCTATTTCGAGGCATGGGACAGCCCGCTCAGTGAGGCGGCGGTCATGGGCTTTGAGTATGGCTACAGCCTCGAAGAGCCACGCGCTCTCGTCATCTGGGAGGCGCAGTTTGGTGACTTCGCCAACGGCGCGCAGGTGATCATCGACCAGTTCATCGCCGCAGGTGAAGACAAGTGGAACCGCCTCACCGGAATGGTCCTCCTGCTGCCACACGGCTTCGAAGGTCAGGGTCCCGAGCACTCGTACGCCCGACTCGGCCGTTTCCTGCAGCTCTGCGCGGAAGACAACATGCAGGTCTGCGACGTAACGACCCCCGCTCAGTTCTTCCACCTGCTAAGGCGGCAGGTGCTTCGCCCGTGGCGCAAGCCCCTTGTCGTCATGTCTCCCAAGAGCCTTCTGCGTCACAAGCGCTGCGTCTCGACGCTCGAAGACCTCGCGAACGGTAGCTTCCAGCGGGTGATCGGCGACACGTCAGGCACCTCGCCAGAATCGGCGCGCCGCGTTCTGCTTTGCTCGGGACGCGTGTATTATGATCTGGAGCAGGAGCGCGAGACGCGAAAGGCCGTGGACACCCACATCATTCGTCTGGAGCAGCTGTACCCTCTCGACGCCCGTGCCATTGCATCGATTCTCTCCGCGTATAAACCCGGCACCGAGCTCGTCTGGGTGCAGGACGAGCCGTGGAATATGGGTGCATGGTACTTCATCAAAGCGCGCCTTACGGCACTATTTGGCGACGGACTGCCGCTGCAGTGTGTCGCGCGCGCTGAGTCGGCAAGTCCAGCGACCGGATCGAACGCTGCACACAAGTTCGAGGCGGCGCACCTCATGGACGCTGCATTCGGCATCGCCCCAGCGACCATAAGGTAAGCGCCGAGCCGCGGATGGGCCCTCCCCGGGCAGAGAGTGCGAGAATTTCGCCGGGCTTTGACAGGGGTGCCCCTATCGAACGGCGGGCTTATCGCCGTTCAGTTTAATGCCCAGGGCTGAATCAGCGTGAATGAGGGGATCGTGACGGTAAACTCCTGTCCCGAGTCTCGCACCATCTCGTATGTCCCATTCATGGTGCCAAAGGGCGTATCCAGGGGGCAAGCGCTGGTGTACTCAAAACTCTCGCCAGGGATCAAACGAGGCGTCTCTCCTACCACGCCATCGCCCCGTACTTCGGAGACCTTGCCCTCGGCGTTCGTAATGAGCCAGTGACGCCTGACCAGACGTGCCGGGGTCTGGCCCTCGTTGTGAATCCGAATGGTATAGGCAAACAGCCAGGCCGATTGCAGGGGACGCGACATGGACGGGACATATTCGGAGACGACCTCAACCCGAATGCCTTCGGTAGTCGCGCTGACAGGCTGCATGTTGTATGGGGGGAGCGAGCGAGGAGTTACTGCTACACGATGGAACGCATGTCACCGACGGATGAGCGCGCACAGGACGACCGGCCAGGCCGACCGTCCATCGATCGAACTTACGACCAGGCCACCATGTTTGGCAATCGTTTGCTGAAGAACCGCAGCAAACTGTCCGTCTGGGCCAGGCGGCATCAGGTGGACTGCTTCCGACTCTACGACCGCGATATTCCCGAGCTGCCCTTTGTGGTCGACTGGTATGACGGTCGGCTGCACGCGGCCGAGTACGAACGGCCCCATACGCGAACTCCGGTTATGCATGCTGCGTGGCTCAGCGAGATCATGGCCGGTGCTGCGGAAGCGCTGGAGGTCCCCGAGGAGCTTGTCTGGCTGAAGCGCCGCGAGAGGCAGCGCGGTGTAAAACAATACGAACGATTCGGTGGAGAGGGGGCCTGGTTCAATGTTCCCGAACAGGGTCTGCACTTTCGAGTGAACCTGTCGGATTATCTGGATACCGGCCTTTTTCTGGACCACCGCATCACCCGCTCCATGGTCCGGGATATGGCATCAGGGCGGCGAATGCTCAACCTGTTCGCTTACACCGGTGCGTTTTCGGTATACGCGGCGGCCGGGGGTGCACAATCCACTACCACCGTCGACCTGTCGAATACCTACCTGGACTGGGCGCGTGAGAATTTCTCACTCAATCAGCTCTACGGTACGGGCGAGGAGTTTGTTCGGGCAGATACGTGGCGCTTCCTCTCTGATGCGCGCGCAAGGCGTGAACAATGGGACCTGATCGTCGTCGATCCGCCTACGTTTTCGAACAGTAAGAAGATGGACGATGTGTTCGACGTTCAGCGGGATCACGTGGAATTGCTCCGGCGCGTGCTCGATGTGACTGCCGCGGGCGGAATTATTATTTTCTCGACTAATTTCCGAAAATTTAATTTCGCTGCATCCGACCTGCCTGTAACGTCGATTCAGGAAATCTCCGATAAAACCATTCCGCCAGATTTTCGGAATACCCGCATTCACCGCGCGTGGAAAATCATTCGTTGAACAGAGTACGCTGCCGAAGGAGCATCGATGAAGACAATTTTTCAGCCTGGTCTGTTTGCGGGTCAGGTGGCACTCGTCACGGGAGGCGGTACGGGAATTGGGTTGGCGATTGCGAGAGAGCTGCGGCTCCTGGGGGCCGACGTCGTCATTGCCTCGCGCAAGGAAGCCAATCTGCAAGCGGGTGTGGAGGCACTTCACGCGGTCGATGGCCCGGGTCGTGTGGGGAGCCGAACGTGCAATATCCGGGAGAAAGAGTCGGTTGACGCGACCGTCGCGTGGGTAGTGGCCGAGTACGGGCGCATCGATATGCTCGTGAATAACGGAGGTGGTCAGTTTCCGTCTCCCGCGATGGCGATCAGCGAAAAAGGCTGGCGTGCTGTCATCGATACGAACCTGACGGGCACCTTCCTCATGTCGCAGTCCGTCGC
>JAGWVZ010000138.1 GCA_018970625.1 Myxococcales bacterium
CAAAGCGGACCTGGTGGCCGAGTACGTGTGCCGGCTGCTGAATCACATGCAGGCAAAGGGATTTGCGCGCTGCGAGGCGGTCAACACCGATCCCGCGCTCGAACGCACGCCGATCATGGACTTCGGCGCCGGCTACGTAAAGCGCGCGCTCGACTACATGCCGCAGCAGGGAAAGCGAGTGCCCTGGCGCCTGGCCATGAACTACGTGTTCGACATCTTCATGATTCGGCATGGCAGCGTTGATGACGGGGTCATGCAGTTTCGGTAGCGCTGGTCGGTACGGGTGGTGTGCCGCGCTGGGGTTTGCCCTTCGAGACGGCTGCGGTACGGGTCTTGGGCGGGGCGCGGTTTTGCGTTTGCATCGGTCTCGGTCCATCTTCACCGGTGACGCGGTCGCACCGTTCCGCTAGGCAGGGCAGGTCCGGGTCGCGGGCGGCTGGGGTGGTGCCTGCTGCCGGTTGCGACGGCTGTTTTCTCTGTCGCGTGGTCGTTCCATGACGTTGCCTGTTCGTTCCGCGCTCGTTTCTGCGCTGTTGCTGGTGGCCTGGGTCATGCCCTCCTGCGTGCCGCGACCGTCGGGTGAGACGCCCGCCGCGGTCGCGTCCAACGAGGAGTTGGTGCCCGCCGCCGAGACCGGGACCGTGCCAGAGGCTCCGTCCACGTGCCCGCCCACCGGCACCGCGCCCGAGCTGCTCGACGGCGTCACGGCTGACCACCTGCAGGTCGACTACTGGCTGAGCGCGCTGGCGTCGCAGGTCGACCTGAATGGTACGCTTATGACGGGCGAGCAGGTATGGGATCACACGCTGGCCCTTCGCGACTCGCCGCACCAGCACAATCTGCGCGTTGCGCCGACCTCGGACGCCATTGTAGAGCTGGTAAACGGCCGCCTGGAGTACGTGCGCGGCCACGTGGAGCAGAATAACTGGGTGCTCGTCGACGGAACGCCCGTGCAGGACGTGCATCGACAGGCGCTGGCGCCCAGGCACAGCATCGATGTATCGCCGCCGACCCTGCATATCGCGCGTGCGCAGACGCAGATTCTGTGCGCGCCATTGCCCATCGCCATGTACACACCGTCGCTCGACCTGCGATTTAATCGCAATAATTGCAGCATGATTCGCCCGCAGGATCCGGTACAGGTGCTGCACGCCAACGACGTGACCCTGCCCGATGCGAGCGGAAATCCCGTCGCGCTGCATCTGGTGCGCACCCGCTATTCGCTGGGCTGGATTCCGGCGGCGGCCGACCTGGGGCCCGCACTTCAAGCCGACGAGCAGGCGGCAATTCTCGACGGAATTCCGGTGCGGGTGCTTCGCCAGACGGCTGAGATTCCTGCCACGCCGGGCATGATATTGCCTACGAACGCCATCGGCGGCGATGGACGCGCCGCCGTTACCTGGTACGGCGAGAACGGACGGCAGGTCGTAACATTGTCGCGCGAGGAAGGCCGCGTGCTTCCGCAGGATTTCACCCGCGCTGATTTCCTTCGCGAGGCGTTTACCTGGGTCAATCGTCCCTATGGATGGGGCGGTGAGTCGGGTGGCTGGGATTGCTCAGATTTCCTGATGCAATTATTCGCGCAATTCGGTTTTGAATTACCGCGATTCAGCGCGCATCAGGGAGTTTCCGGAAATTACTGGCTGGACGTCTCCACAGCCGCCAGCGTACGCGAAAAGCAGGCCATTCTGGATGAAGCCAACCAGCGTGGAGTGGTGCTGCTGCACTTTCCGGGGCACGTCATGCTCTATCTGGGACGCGACTCCGACGGTCGCCCCATGGCGCTGCACAGCTTCGCAGAATATCTGGAACCCTGCGAAACGCCCGACGGTGAAGACACCGAAACCCTGATGACCGTCGACCGTGTCACCGTGAGTCACCTCGATGTTGGACTGAACAGCTCGCGCACCTCGTTCATCGAACGCCTGACGACCATCTCTGTGTTTGGAAAGCCGCCCGGCCCCGAACTCCAGGCGCTGGCCACTTTCCGTGCACCCGCCGAACGCACCGACTGGTCATGTCCTGAAGAAACCCCCGGCGCATTGTTTATTTCTCCCCTGCGTCCCAATACACAGAACGAAATTCGCCTCATCGCCGTGGGCGATGCCGAACCCATGTCTCTCAGGGCGGTAGCCCGCCACGAGAATGGCGAAGAATATTCTGCCACGGTAGAACGCTTCGGCGGTCCCCCGTATGGCGTGGTCGGTCGATTCGAGAGCCTGCCCGCTGGTGATTATCAGGTTGCCTTCGTCGACGGATTGCAGACGTACAGCTGCGGCACCATGCAGGTGACCTCACGCCCGGAACCCTGGGCCGGCGGCGGCAGCGGCGCCTGGCCAGTTCGTAATTCGTGGAACGAAAACATCGAAAATCTCTATTCGGTTTGGGTCGAATCCTTATTCCATTATCCGCTCGACCAGGACGTCACGTGGACCAACCTGCACTCGATTCTGCAGGTCGCCGAGCGAAACCTCCTCATGGGGCATTATTCGCTCGACGAAGAATTCAACATGCGTCTCGCGCCAGACTGCGCTGACCTCCCCTACCTGTTGCGCGGCTATTTCGCATGGAAACTCGGACTCCCGTGGGGATACCGACAGTGCGGGCGCGGGCGCGCCGGTCGTCCTCCAGAGTGCGGCGAATTGTTGAACGCCCATACCGCCGACGTCAGCGGCGACCCCGTTGACCGATTTACCACCTTCATGAACCGCTCTGTACGCAATGGCGTGCACTCCGGTTCAGGTCGAACCGCACCCGATAACGACGCCACCGACTGGTATCCCGTCGAGATGTCCCGCGAAGGCATTCGCCCAGGCACCCTGTACGCCGACCCCTATGGGCACCTCATGGTGGTCACCCGATGGGTGCCGCAACCATCCGGTGGCTACGGAATCCTCATGGCGGCCGACGCACAACCCGACGCCACCATTGGCCGACCACGCTTCTGGCGCGGCACATTTCTGTTCACGCCCTCGACCGACGATGTCGGTGCCGGGTTCAAGGCGTATCGGCCGCTTGTGCGCGACGGTTCGACCTATCGGCAAATGACCAATGCCGAGCTTCGTAATGATGAACGTTTTCCTCCGTACAGCATGAACCAGTACGAGGTCACCCTCGATGCCTTCTATGACACCATTGAATCCATGGTGAACCCGCGCCCGCTCGACCCGTATGCCCGCATGCGATCTCTGGTCGATGCACTGCACGAATCTGTTCGCCGCCGCGTCATCTCCGTGAACAACGGTCAGGACCACCTGCGCTCCAGCCCCGGCGTCATCGATATGCCCGAGGGTTCTCGCATTTTTCTCACCGTCGGCCCCTGGGAAGATTACTCCACCCCTGCCCGCGACATGCGTTTACTCATCGCCGTCGATACCGTCATCGGCTTTCCGGATGTCATTCGCCGGTATCCTGAACGTTATGGCGTTCTGCCCGAAGAGGTAGATTCCGTGGTCGAAGGCGTTATCTCCGCGCTGGAACAGGAACTGGATAGCCGCACCTTTGAGTACACCCGCAGCGATGGAGTCGCCGAGTCTGTGACATTAACCGAAATTGTCGCTCGCTCCGCGAATTTCGAGGTCGCCTATAACCCCAATGACTGCCCCGAAATTCGTTGGGGTGCCGACCCGGACAGCACAGAAGCCGCCTCGTGCAGCCGTCGTGCGCCGCAGGCACAACAGCAGCGCATGGAAGAATATCGAAGTTGGTTTGCCAGCCGACAGCGTCCCACCCGATGATCCGCCCGGGGTTTCGGCGACGCTGACGTGACGCCCGAAAACACGGATGGTCCGCGGTCTTTAACCGAAGCGGGATAACCGAAACCACCGCCGCCCTGAACAATCAGGCGGGAACAGCCAGCGCACCCTGACTGGACAGCAAAAGCCAGATTATCGCCGACAGAGCGCCGTAGAAGAACGCGCTGGCAGCGCCCGTGTAGTCCTGACTCACCCGCAATCCAAAGCACAACATCGCAAAGGTCAGCGTCGATAGCCCAAGGCCGGTACAGAAGAGGGCCTCGGCCAGCGGGTTGCCCAGCACAATCGACACCGCACCCGCCGCAAACGCCGCTGCCACCGCAAACTCCAGCGCCGCGATGGTCCACCACATGGCAGGCAGTGGCAGTTTGCCCATCCAGGTTGAGGCAAACTTGTCGAGGTACCACTGTGGCGTCTCGCGCGCTGCGAATTTACCCAGCGAAGCCTCTATAAATACAGACAGATACAGAACGGCGATGGCTAGCCGAATCCATTCGTTGGCGTTGGGTACGTGCATGCCAGTCCGGTTGCAGATGACGCAGGGCGGGAGTCGAAGCCAGAGCGTGCGTTAGCACAGCGGGGTGGGGGTGAGAAGGCGGTTGCAGGTCGCGGGCTGAAGCGTTGGTATGGGAGGAAACGCAGGGCTCAGGGCTCGGGCTCATGGCGAACGATGCGATCGGAGACAGGCGAGAGGCGGCCTGTTAGAGAAGGGGGCGCATTGGTGTCGGGACCTGTCCCGCGGCTGGCATGAATCACGAGGCGTATGTTTCCGGATTTGAAGGGTAAGGTGATTGTGGTGACGGGAGCGAGTCGCGGTATTGGTGCGGCGACGGCGCGCCTGCTGGCGTCGTGCGGTGCCCGGGTGGTGATTGTGGCGCGTAAGGCCGAGTCGCTCGAGGCGGTGGCGGCTGAAATTCGTGCCGATGTGCAGGGCGCTGATGTGACGCCGATGGCCTGCCATACGGGTGACCCGTCGCAGCTTGCCGCGCTCGTGGAGCGGGTCGTGGCCGAGGTGGGTATGCCCGACGGACTGGTCAATAATGCAGCGACGAACCCTTATTTTGGACCCATGCTGGATACGCCGGCCGCTCTGTGGGCTAAAACCTTCGAAGTGAACCTGCAGGGCTACTTTGAGCTGTGCCGTCTGGTGGCGCAGCGCTGGCTGGATGCCGGCCGGGCAGGCGCGCTCGTCAATGTGGCGTCGATCGCCGGGCTGGGCGCTGCTCCGCTACAGGGCGCTTACGGCGCCACCAAGGCTGCGGTCATCTCCATGACGCAGACGCTGGCGCTGGAGCTTGGCCCAGCGGGCATTCGAGTGAACGCGGTCGCTCCGGGGCTCGTCGAGACCCGACTCGCCGCCGCGCTCACGACAAGCCCCGAAATCTCGCGCCTGTACACCGACCGCGCTGCGCTGCGCCGCTGGGGGCAGCCCGAAGAGATCGCGCCCGTCATCGCGTTCCTGCTCTCGACGTCTTCCTCGTACATTACCGGGCAAACCATCGTCGCTGACGGTGGCTATGTGGTTGGCTGAAGCCCCGGCCGGCAGGCAGCTACATGCGGTCGCCCGACTGTAGCACCCAGTTTCTCTGCAGGGTTTCAGGCCCCGGACCAGGGTCGTTGCTGGTATCGGGTGCTGCGGCGTTTACACAGAGGAAACCTGGAATCCTGTCGAGTTCGGTTGCCTCTGCCGCACCGCAATGTTCGGGGTGAATCGCAAATCCGAAGAATTTTCGGTCTCGCGCGCCAGCCCAGGCAGCCAGCGCCGTCCAGGTATCCGGAATAGCGCGTGGGTCTGCGTGCTCACCGCCCACGAAGAGTAGTCTGTCGGTATCCGGCGAATGCTCGAAGATGACCACGTCGTCGGTAGCACGATTGCGCCAAATACTGACGGGTAGGGGACGAAAGATGAACTGGGCGGCAAAGGAATCGGCGCTCGGATAGCTGAATCCGCAGCCAGCCTGATTCTGTTGGATGTGCATAGCCCAGAGAGACTCGATGAGTGTCTGGGTGATCGTTTCGGGTTGCAGAGGAGCTGCGGCGACACCCGACCATGGAGCTACCGAGCGCACATACGCGGTGGGTACCATGTGAGCGCCCGATGCTTCGAGGCGGCGTCTGCTTGGGTTCATCGCTGTAACGAATGACAGCAGCGCGACCCCGCCGGACTGCGCAACCAGCGCGGATGACTCACGAATGAACGTTGAAAAGCAGCCCTGCCCGCGTGCGGCCGGCAAGGTTCATGAGCCGGTCATGATACCGATCTTTCCAACGCCTGTGACCTGCCGCCACGATACGGCTGAACCTGCGATCCATCGGCCATCGTCGTCGGTTGCTACCAGTCGGTCGGCGACCTGGCCACCCGCGGTGCGTACGAAGGTCCAGTCCCATTCACGGGCACCGCCCCATGCGCCAAATGCGGCGTTGAGGCCGTCCAGGTAAGGGGTTGCGTCCGTTGGGGTTCGAATAATTCTCATGCGCTCCTCTGTCCTTCCTGGGAAGCGGCGCGAACCGCCCGGGCGACCTCCTGCATGGAGGTGAACCAGACAGTGTCGCCAAATTCGGCTCGAATTCGATCGCACAGAAGGTCGAGATAGTTGCAGTAAAGGTCATCCAGGCCATCGAGGGCGACGTAGGAACGCCACTGCTTCACAATGTGCGCCTTGATGCAGAGCACGCCGCCCGCTTGCAAAATGGCGATCGCGCGCTCGGGGCGAGACGTTGCCTGCCAGTTGGACGACAGGTGGACAAGTCGGGTTCCAGAGAAATACTCGGGAAAAATCAGCGACATGCCACGAGGCCCGCTCATCGCCGTCACAGCGTCATGCGAGACAGGCGTTACGATATCGCGGGCACCGGCGATGTATTCCAGACCCATTCGTGAACAGGCTTCGACCAGGGCGGGTGGTGTGTTCCAGGCGGGCGGCTGGAGTCCGGTCGCCGCGGAAATTCCAGCGGCTACAAATATGCGCTGTGCCTCGCTCAGAATGCGTTCGCACTCCCCGGTGGGCTGCTGCTGGAATTCAACCGGTAGACTCAGGCCACGGTGGACGTGATGAAGTCCGTGAAGTGCGAGTTCAGTGCGAGGAAGCGACTTCAGGTAGGCCACTGCTTCCGGATGTCGAACCAGCGACATCGTTCCTCTGGGGAGAATTGGCGACAGATAGAAGTAGTCACGCAAGCGGGGAATTCGGGCCAAAAGGCTGCGAGTCGGCCACGGCGAAATCTCGCGCCAGTCAGCGGTGACGAACAGGGTCGTGTGCAGGTCCGGTTGACGTGACTGAAGCTGCTGCAGCAATCCCAGCCGTCCCTTTTCGCAGTCTCCGCCGGCCTCATAGGCGTCGGTGGACCGCCCCGGGTGAATATCGTCGATGGAAAAACAGACCGCGCAGGTCTTTCCCGGTGGTAACCAGCCCGTGGTCGCAACAGCACGCATGATACACCGCACAACAGAAGAACAGCGACGCAATGCCTTCGGGCGGTAGTGGATGCGACGGCCTGGTGCAACGGGAATCGCCTTGCTTCAGCGGTAAGGCTGCGCTAGGGGCACACGCAGCTCGGCCGATTGTAGGGTCGATGCGTTTCACCGCCGCTGGCTGTTGTAGGGTCGCGGCAAACCAACGAGAGTGTCGATGAGCGACGAGACGAAAGAAGGTGGTGGTCTGAGCGAGGCACAGAAATTGTGGCGTATTCGTCACTCGGCCTCGCACGTGCTCGCGACCGCTGTACTGGAAGTGTTTCCGGACGCGAAGCTGGCGATCGGCCCGCCGATCGACAACGGCTTTTATTATGATTTTGAGTTGCCACGGAATCTGACCCCGGATGACCTTGAAGTGATCGCCGAGCGCATGAAGCGCCACGTGAAGAACAACGACGAGTTCAAGACCTGGGAAGTACCGGTACCCGAGGCGATCGCGTATTTCACCGAGCGCGACCAGCCGTATAAAGTAGAGTTGATTCAGGACCTTGCCGCCAAAGGCGAGACGCAGGTTCGATTCTTCCAGAATGGTCCCTTCGTGGACCTTTGCGCCGGACCACACATTCAGCGCACAGGCGGATGCAAGCACTTCAAGCTGCTGCAGGTGGCCGGTGCCTACTGGCGTGGTGACTCCAACCGGACCATGCTGCAACGCATCTACGGCACGGCGTGGAAGACGGCCAACGACCTCAATAATCACCTCGAGATGCTGGAAGAGGCCAAAAAGCGCGACCACCGCAAGCTGGGGCGCGAGCTGGACCTGCTCAGCTTCAACACCATCTCTCCCGGCGCCGTTTTCTGGCATCCGAAGGGGTGGACCATTTATCGCGAATTGCAGCGCATGTCGCGCGAGATGCACCTCTCGGCCGGCTATATCGAGATTTCGAATCCGGTCATTTATAACAAATCACTCTTCGAGACATCGGGTCACTGGGAGCACTATAACGAGCACATGTTCAAGCTCGAGAGTGAGGGCGAT
>JAGWVZ010000139.1 GCA_018970625.1 Myxococcales bacterium
AGGACCACCTGAAGCAGAACGTCGCCGAGCTCTTCGCAGATGTGCGCGGGATCGTCGGCGACGATGGCATCGACGAGCTCAGCCGATTCTTCGATGAGGTAAGGGATCAGCGTGCGGTGGGTCTGCGCCCTGTCCCATTCGCAGCCGCCGGGCGCGCGCAGTGTGGCGACAACGTCGGCGAACGGCTGCAGGTCAACGGCTGCGGCAGCGACGCGTCTCCCGGTATCGTTAGCCGACGCTTTGATTCGTTTCATGGGTGCGCACAGACAAATTGCAGTGTGTGAAGGGGACGGGTACATACGCGGGTCCACTGTCGCCCTTGTTCTTGCGTACCACCCGTTCATCCCGCCGTGCAACCCGTGTGTCCCAACTGGCCACAGTCGTTCGTTTTCACGCAGGGTTGGCAGCGCGTGGCGCGTGCATTCCGCTGCGCGCTGATGTGTGCGATGGCTCTCTGCGTCTGGTTGCCGGGGCCCTGGGTGCAGGCGTCCCTCGCGCAGGAAGCGGCGGACAGCACAGACGAGGACCTTTCCGGGCGCAATGCACGTGAAACGGACGCCGTTCGGCTTGTGACACCCCCGATGATCGATGAATCGACAGCGGAAACGCGTTGGTCAGCGTTTCGCGCTTCGGTGAACGGTGCGGACGAAGACCGAACGTTTGAGAGCTTCCGAACCGTGTCACAGGAGCTCGGCTATACGCTTTTGCCGGTCCATGCGAGCGCCCTGCACCGCGAAGCGCGCCAGGCCATCGCCTCGGGCGATCTGGAGACAGCGGAGCGACGGCTGGCACAGGCCACGCGGCTGTCACCGCGAGGCAGCCGGGTTCTCTGGGGCAAGTCGGAACGCTCCTTCGCCGAGAGTCCCTGGGCGCTGCACGACTGGACGCCGTTGTTTGTGTCGGCGCTGCGAGCCGAGTGGCGCACGCCGGCGGGGCGCCACACGCTGAGCACCTGGTTCACCGATTTGACCAATCATGTGTGCATGTTCGTTTTTGTTTCCGGGCTGCTGCTGATGCTGTTGAAGTACGGGGCTCGTCTGGCATTCGATCTGCGCCTTTTGTTCGGTCGTATCCCCACCTGGCGGCAGATGCAGGTAGGTGTCATTGTGGGGTTCGGCTTTCTGGCGCTGTTCGCGCCGCTGTGGGTCACAAGCGCCACCGTGGGATTCAGCCTCGCCCTGTACGCGGGCAGGCGTGACGTCCCGCTGGTTTTGGCGACTGCGCTGGCTTCACTGGTTGCCGTTTCCCCGGTACGGGCGCCACAATTTGACGTAGCGCTGGCCGAATGGATCGCCATGGCTCCCGCCTCGCCCTGTGATGAGCGTTGCGTCTCCGCTCTGGAACGTGCTTCGTCGGACGGACTGGCCGCTGCCACCGTCGCGCTGGCATGGACGCACTATCGTCGCGGAAATACAGCATCGCTGACGCAAGCCCGCGAGCTGCTGGAGACGGTGGATACCGACGGTGAAGCCGGCGCCTGGCGATCCCTTCTGGCGGGGCATCTGGCGACGATTGCGGGCGATTTCGCCCTCGCCGAGCAGCAGTACCGACAGGCCGCCGAGCAGACCCGAGATCGTGAAACAAGAGCCACGATTACGATCGCGCTCTCCCGCATCGCGATGGCGACCGACGACACCGAGAGTGCCCGCCAGCTGGTGCAGGCTGCTGCCGAGGCAGGGCACCCCTTACTCGAGCAGTGGACCGGCTATCAGGGCCGGTCCCAGAACGCGCTACTGCCGGGCTGGCACATGTCTACGAGCGGGGTTTTTGGCCATCTCATGGCAGCGGGAATGGCGACTCGTGCACGCTGGTTCGGCGTCGCAGAAGGGTGGCCGCTGTGTGTGGCGGGTGCCTTTCTTGCTGGCCTGCTCGCGGCGCTGTCGCTGCACCGGTTGGGGTTGCGGAGCGAGGCCTGCCAGAGTTGTGGCACGCCGACGAGTCGTTTCGTGCTGGCGGCTGCTCACCGGGAGCACCACTGCGTGTGGTGTTTTCAGGCCACCTCTCGCAGCGTGCAGCTGTCATTCGATGAACAGCGGTCCCGGGATGATCGGGCCGAGTCTCGACTGCGGCGCCTGACAAGGACAGACTGGCTGACGGTCTGGTTCGCCCCCGGTGCGGCGCTGTGGCTGCATTTCGCACCACTCGCAGGAGCTGCCCTGTGGTTCGTCGCCAGTGTTGCGTTCGGACTGCTGCTCACCGGGGATCAGGGGCTGCGCCATCTGGGTGAAGGCTCGTCCCTTTGGCTGGTCGTACGCCCTGTTTGGCTGGGCTGTGCGGTGCTGGCGCTGACGGTGTTGCTCGGTGTGCTCGTGACCCGCCACGCGCATGAAGGAGAAGAATCAGCGTGAACGTGCTGCTTCCAGCCACTCGCCATCCGGTGCTGATTGTGCTCCGATGGATGCTCACGGTGTTGCTGTCACTGTTGAGCGTGGCGCTGATCTGGCAGACACTGGTCAGGTTGCAGCCTTCTTCGGACCGGCCACAGATCGGGCCGGGCTGCACCGGCCCAGACGTGGAATCGACGGTCGAAGCCGTACGGACGGCGGTGGCAGCATGGCATCTTACGCATGGTGAACCGCCAGATTCGCTGACTGCGCTGATAGATTCCGAGTGGATGCCCGTGAGTCTGCTGCAGCCGGACGGCTGCCACGCGCCAGTCGTCTTCGAGGTGACAGACGAAGGCTGGTCGATCCGGGCTCCGCTGCATTGAAGGGTGGCGTCGCGTATATTGCGGGCAGCAGTTGGCTGCGAGAGCCGGATTCAGGCGTGGGGGCGATGTATTGCGGCCGGCGGGGTGTTCACAGACCGATTCTCGTGTATAGGGAGAGAGGTGGCCGTGCGGCCCCTACCCGACACAGATTCAGGCGCGAATGAGCAGCACCGTCAGCTTTGACCTACAGGACCCGAATGTGGCGAGGACGGTGTTCGGCCATCGGGACGAGTTTGTCCGCCTGATCGCCGACGAGCTGGCCGTGGATATCCATGTTCGTGGGGAACGGGTGACGGTCGAGGGTGACCCGCTGGATGCCGCTTGCGCGCAGGAGGTCATTCAACAGTTGTATGGCCTCGTACAGCGTGGTTTCACGCTGACGTCGATGGATGTGCAACGAGCCACCGAGATTGTTCGGGGCGACCCCGCTGCGCGACTGGCGGATATTTTTCTGGACACCGTGCTTCAGGGCGCGGGGAATCGTTCGGTGGCGCCCAAGACAGCCGTCCAGAAACACTACGTCGACATGATGCGTCGATATGACATCGTGTTTGGCGTGGGACCCGCTGGAACGGGCAAGACGTATCTGGCGATGGCGGCTGCGGTTTCAGCGCTCGCTCAGCGCAAGGTGAAGCGGATCGTGCTGACGCGCCCGGCGGTGGAGGCCGGCGAACGCCTGGGATTCCTTCCCGGCGACCTTCAGGAGAAGGTTAGTCCCTACCTGCGCCCCCTGTACGATGCGCTGCACGACATGGTCGGTGCCGAGCGTGCGACCCAGTACATGGAGAAAGGAGTCATCGAGGTAGCGCCGCTTGCGTTCATGCGAGGACGAACCTTGAACGCCAGCTTTGTGATTCTGGACGAAGCACAGAACACGACGCGCGAGCAGATGAAGATGTTTCTGACCCGTCTGGGGTACGACTCGAGCGCGGTCATCACGGGTGACATCTCGCAGGTGGACCTGCCTTCGCATCAGGACAGTGGTCTTCGTCACGCGCTGCAGATCCTGCGCGGCGTGGACGGCATTGGAGTGTGCGAGTTCTCGAAAGCCGATGTCGTTAGACACCCCCTCGTGAAACGCATCATTGCCGCCTACGAAGTGGCCGAGGCACAAACGCAGGGTCAACGAAGCCGGTGACGACACTTCCGCCCAACAGACGGGTTCGGTACCGCCCCTGGCGGTTCGACCGCTTCGACACGCACTCGGGGCGCTGGGTGGTGTGGTTGCCGTTGTTGCTGCTTCTGGTGTGGCCGCTGATGCCCCGCTGGCAGGTCCAGACGGCCTCGTTGTCCGAAGATCTGATAGGGCGGTCCGCGCCTTCCACGCTGGTGGCTTCGCATGCGTTCGAGGTGCAGACGCGCACCGACGCCGAAATTCGAGCGGCAGGCGAGGCTGCCGCGCGTGATGTAGCCCCGGTGTGGGACCATCAGGTTCGTTTATCCGGGCTGATCACCGGGCGGGTGAGACAGGCATTTCTGGCCGGGCGAGAAGCGCTGATTCAGGAGGCGCGAGCACGCCGCGCCGCCCTGCCTGAAAGACCGACAGACGAGGAGGCCGATCCGGACAACGCCGGGAACGCGGACGCCAGGTACCGCGACGACATCAGCGACGACGACCTCGCGGAGCTCCTCTCGCTGGACGATCGCATCCAGATTGTGACCCCGGCTCTGCACAGCATGACGGCACCCGGACAGGAGCAGCTCTCGGAAAGTCTTGTGCGCATGCTGGCCGAAGCGGGTCTGAGCACGGAGTTAGAGGAAGCGATCGTTCAACTGGTCGAGCGAATCCAGCAGAACTACATCGTCGAAAACCGCGACTCGGTAGAACGCATTGGCTCTGAGGGCATTCTGTTACGTGTCGAGACCGGGGCGCAGGAGCAATACCGCCCTGTCAACAACCTGCCGGGCGTCATTCTTCGCTCCGACCTCACAAGCTGTAACCCGACGGTGCGCTATGAGGTCACACAGGACCTGAGCTCCAGACAGCGAAACGATGTACAACGGATTGCCTGTCATCTGGCGCTGGTCAATCTCGTGCCCAACGAGGCGCAGACCCTGCAGCTGATGGCTGAAGCTCGTCAGGTCGCCGAGGACAACGCACGAGCCGAAGGGCTGCGGCGCTATGAGATGGGCGACATTCTGGTGGATCGAGGGCGACAGGTCACCGAACGGGACGTCCGGCTGGTCGAGCAGCTGGTTTCGACGATGCCGGCCGCTCAGGTGAGGTGGCAGCAGTGGATCGGGGCGCTGTCGTTGACGTTGCTGGCGCTGGCCGCGGTGCTGTTCTTCAGCCGTCGCTGGCATGGCGCGCAGCAGGTAGATTTTCGTGATCGCACGATGATTCTGTTCGTTCTGGTTGCCCAGGTATGGGCGACGGTGCTGGTGTCTTCGGCGGGCACGGTGCTGATCGAGACGGACACGAGCACCCTGCCCCTTCGTAGCCTGCTGTCGGCAGTTCCTCTCGCTGCAGGTGCGATGCTGATTCGAATCGTCACGAATCACGAGCGAGCCCTCATGTACACGCTCGTGTATGCCTGCCTTGTCTTTCTGATTCCGGGCGCTGATGGCACGTATGTGATCGAGGCGCTGGTGGCGGGACTTACAGGAGCCGCCCTTCTGGATCGTGAGCTCCCTCGGCGTAACCTCTACACCGCAGCAGCCGGAGGAGGAGGTCTTGCGTTTCTGGTCTCCGCGAGCAGCTCGCTGCTGAGCGAAAAACTGACACACGTGAGCACACTGCTTCACCTGTCTGCCTGTAGTATCCTGTCGATTACGGTGACGGTCGCGCTGGTCATGGTCGGGCAGGGAGTGTTGGAATACCTGTTTCGCTACACGACTCCGACCCGTCTGCAGGAGTTGTTCGCCCACAACCACCCGCTGCGGCATCAGCTGCGCCTGGAAGCGCCGGGTACAGAAGACCACAGCGTTCAGGTGAGCGAGCTGGTCGTCGCCGCCGCAGCGGCCGTGGGAGCAGACGGGCTGCTGGGACAGGTAGGGGCTTTGTTTCATGATGTTGGTAAGCTGGCGAACCCACAGTACTTTGCCGAAAATCAGTCAGATGGAGTGAATCTTCACGATCGCCTGTCACCCGCCGATAGCGTGGCCATTCTGCGGGCGCACATTTCAGACGGCGTCGACCTCGCTCGCAAGCACGGCCTCCCCGAAGAGGTGATCGACTTCATTCGGGAACATCACGGAACCCGTCAGATTCAGGTGTTTCTTCACCGGGCCCGTCAGCAGGCGTCTGACGTCGTTGAGTCGGACTTTCGTTATCATGGCCCCAAACCCCAGTCGGTCGAGACCGCGATCTGTCTTCTGGCGGATGGGATCGAGGCCCACACGAGGGCCGTCGCCGATCGTTCGGTCGAGAACCTTCGCCGCATCGTGGACCAACACATGCGTGAAGCCTTCGAGGACGGCCAGTTCAGCGATTGTCAGCTGACATTACAGCATCTGCATACGATCGCCGACGCGATGCACAAAAGACTTCAGGCTCGCTATCATCACCGCCCCTCCTACCCTTCGGGTGGTTCAGCAAAACTCGCCACAGCGGCCGCTACGCCTCCCGCCATCCCCGAACCGGCTCATGCTCGACCTGATGATTCGCGAACATCTGACGCAGGTGTCTCCGTCGCTTCGTGACTGGATGCAGACCATGTCGACTGAGCTTTTGAGCACGCTCGGGGTAGACTCGGCGATGGAGGTATCGCTGCTTCTGACCGACGATGAGGAGATTCAGGAGCTGAATCGGGACTTTCGGGGGCTGAACGAACCAACCGACGTACTGTCGTTTGCGCTTCAGGAGAGCGAAGACGCCGACCTGACACCGGAGCTGCTCGGAGATATCGCGATCAGCGTCGAGACGGCGGCACGGATGGTGAATTCTGGCGAGCACTGCGCCCGCGTGTGCGAAGAGCTTGGAGAGGCAGTGGAATGGGGTCTGGGTGAAGAGCTGTCCTTTCTGGCGATTCACGGGTTGCTTCACCTTCTGGGCCACGACCATGCCGAGGCCGCCGAAGAAGCCGAAATGAAAGCCGCCGAACGCTCGGCCTGGTTCGCGTTGCGGGCGCGGGTGGGGATAGCCCCGGCGTGATCACCTCGCACTTCGGCGCCGCGGGTTCGCATGCTGCGCGCGGTATCGATGACGGCGCATCGATGCGGCGCCCGGGGGTCGCTCAGCGAGGATCATGAGGGCTTCGGCGTGTGCGTTCGGGATGCGGGAACGGGTCGGGGAAGCAAGCACAAGTGTGTGAACAGGTTGAAGCGGGGCGATGTGCAAACACCCGCGTGTTGGGGTGCAGAAGAGACTGACCAGGCGGTGTCGATCTGAAAGATCGACGCTCCATTCAGGGGCGAAGATCGCGTACAGAGTTAGCGGTGGATGTATGCAAGATACGGTGTTTTACGGTTGGTTGATTTGCGTTGTGCTTATCGGCACTTGGCCCTGAGAGTATGCTTACTCAGTCAAAATGAAGAGTTGGCACAGATATCGCTAGGGGTGGAATCTGGTTCTCTGGGGGGGGTCTTGTAAGCGTAGGAAAAGAGGACACTTATCGATGCGACAACCAAGAGCGCAGAATGATTGACGCATCGGGCGCACCCCCGTATCTTGCGCTTGCACCCTGGGTTGACCGCTATGGCTGGTGGTACCCGGTGCACGTGTCGCCGCATGCAGGGCGAGCAACCTGTCGCAAGACGGGTGGTTCTCCAAGGGAAGAGCGGCACCTGGCAGGCCACGAAACGACCCCCTAACGAAGTCACGGTACACGCATGCGAATCGAACGCCGCTTTACGTCAGCAGTCACAGACGGGTACGCCTCCCTCGAGTTCGAGGTTCGAAAGAGCGAGATTCGCAACCCGGACGGGTCGGTCGTTTTTTCATGTCCGAATGTGAAGGTGCCGTCGACCTGGTCGCAGGTGGCTACCGACGTGCTGGCGCAAAAGTACTTTCGTAAGGCAGGCGTACCCGCGGTGACCCGTCGTCGTGACGAGCCCGGGATTCCTGAGTGGCTGCGTCCTTCGGAGCCGGACCTGGACGCCCTTTCCCTGCTGGACGAGAAAGACCGCTGGGTGGGTGAGACGGATGCACGTCAGGTGTTCGATCGTCTGGCAGGTTGCTGGACGTATTGGGGATTCCGGCACGGATACTTCGCAGCTGAAGCAGACGCGCGAGCGTTCTTTGAGGAACTTCGGTTCATGTTGGCCACACAGGTGGCAGCTCCGAACTCTCCACAATGGTTCAATACAGGGCTGAACTGGGCGTATGGAATCAGCGGTCCGGCGCAGGGTCACTTCTATGTGGACCCGCAGTCGGGCGAATGTGTGCGCAGCGAAGACGCCTACACGCACCCGCAGCCCCACGCGTGTTTTATCCAGAGTGTGTCGGACGACCTCGTGAACGAGGGCGGCATCATGGATCTGTGGACGCGAGAAGCCCGACTCTTCAAGTACGGCAGCGGCAC
>JAGWVZ010000140.1 GCA_018970625.1 Myxococcales bacterium
GACCTTGACCCGGCCTGCGGAACGAACCCCAACAACCCGAGCTGCCTGCGCGGCACCTTTCTGGCGCGTTGCGCCGACGGCAGCGACTCGTGCGCCGAAGACGAGGCCGTCTGCGTCGATGGCACACGCCCGATGATCTATGCCCGGGCAGCGACGAGCGGTGGGCCTTCCACGGTCTGGTGGTTCCACCTTGGCGGCGAGGGCGGGCCCTGCAATGGTTCTGCCTGCTGGCTGGACTACCGGCTGGGCGACAACGCATTCAAGCAGGCAATGAGCACGCTCTACCCCGGCGCGCCCGCCTCGGGCTTCGACAACCCCGGCGGCGTCATGAGCGGAGAGGCCGCCCTGCCCTACGCCAGCGTCAACCGTGTTCGCTTTGAGCGCTGCACCGACGCTGCGAGCGACGCCACCGAAGTCATCATGGCGCCCAACGGCGTACCGTCCGAGCTTGCCGACCGCTACCCGGGTGCGCCTGTCGCGACGGCCGCCTCGGCGGTGCAGGTCTGGTATCGCGGGCTCGCCACATGGCGCTCGGCCTTTCACACCATGACCACCGTCGAGGGGCGTGACCTGGACGGTGACGGCACACCCGACATGCCATCGCTTGCCGACGCGACCACCATCGTCCTTTCGGGGTCATCCGACGCATCGCTCTGGGTCGTGATGGCCGCCGACCGCCTCGCAGAAGAGCTCCGCGCCATCGCGGGGGCCGACGTGGACGTACGTGTCGCGGTGGACGGAAACTTCCCGGCGATGCTCGACAACGAGGGCCGCTACCACCCCGATGCACCCGCCGATTTCAACGTGTTCGCCAACCCGTACCACGTCACCGGCCTGTGCGGACTGCCCGACAACGGCGACGGCATCGCCAACGAGGCATGCTCCGACGCGACATACCGCGAAGGCGGGGCGGCGCATGATAGCTACTCGGTGCGCGGCGTCTTCCTGGACGCCTCGTGCCAGCGCGCACACGGTGACGGCGCCGCCGAGTGCTTCGACCGCAACCATGTGATGTTGCACCACCTTTCGACCCCCGTCCTCATCCTCGCAGACCAGGAAGACGTCACCATCTCGTCGAACCCCGTCGCCTACACAGACGTCCCGGGATACGTCTTCCGTGACATTGCGCAGTTCCGTGAGCGCGTCGTCGACCAGGGCTGGGACATCGTGGACCACTGGGGGACCGCAGCCCGCGAGGAGGGCGCAGGCGACGCCGGCGACTTCATCGTCATTCTTCCGAAAACCCGCCGCGACAGCCAGCCGCTCGGTCGCGCGACCCACGTCCGCTTCGCCAACGACGACGCCATGGCCGAGACCATGACCCTGTGCGCAGCCGACGGCACCCGGGTGGCCACCGCCAGCTACAACGCGATGATCGGCGCGTGGCTCGCCGGAAACCTGCCGCAGACATTTGCGATCGAAGACAACCGCCGCACGCTCCCCAACGGCAGCTTCTGGGTCACCGGCGCCGCCTGCCGCGCGCCCGAGTAACCCGACGGTTTTGCAGGGCGGCAGGCAGCACAAGCGTGAGCGCGCGCTCCGGGTGTTTGGTCACCGTGTCGGCTTGGGCCCGGGTGGGTAGCCTCGCACGAGCGTGCGAAGTGCATCGCGTCCTGCCGCGTCACTGCTCGTCGCATAGGCCGACGGTCACGATAAACTCACTTGCCGCGCATCACGTTGTATTCGATGGTGGTCGCACGGACGAGGATTTTGTCGCAGTTTCAACGGGTGACGAATCTCGTCGCCGCGAGTCCATGCAGGGCGTACGCCGCGCCCTGTCGGAAGGCGATTCTGTGGATGATGTGCACACGAAAAGAGGAAGAACGTGAGTGGAATTGACCCCGAACTGTCGCTGCGGATCGTACGCGACGTGCCCATCAGCCCCGAGCAGTGTTTTGAGGGCTGGACCGTCCCGTCGCGCCTCATGCCCTGGTTTTGTCCTCGGCCATGGCGCGTCGTGGATTGCGTGATTGACCTGCGCCCGGGTGGAGCGTTCTCAACGACCATGCAGTCACCGGAAGGTGAAAACATGCCCGGCGATCCGGGGTGTTATCTGGTCGTCGAACCGCCACACCGGCTTGTGTGGACGAACCTGCTTGGCCCCGACTTCCAGCCGAAAGCCATTCAGCATCCGGAGTTCGGTTTTGTGTGTGAGCTGCGGTTTGAACGCCTCGCTGGCGGCGGCACCCGCTACCAGGCGACGGTTCAACATGTCGACGCCGCAGGTCGCGACGCCCACGCTGCGATGGGATTCGAGGCGGGGTGGAACGCTGCGCTCGACCAGCTCATTGAGTTCATGCAGCGCTCCACCTGACACCGAGCCCGACAGGCGTTACCCATGCCCAAGCGAAGTCCCGAGCCCGATCCAGCGGCGGTAGCTGCTTACATGGACAGCGTACCGGAGCCGGCACGCTCCCGGCTGCGTGCGCTCACTGACGCGGTTCGCAGCGAGGCCCCGAATGCGATCGAACACATCGCCTGGGGTCTGCTGACCTGGCATCAGGGCGAAAATCTTATCCACCTGGGTGCCTTTAACAGGCACATCGGCATCTACCCGGGTGCGACCGCCATCAGCACATTCGCCGCTGAACTCTCCGCATTCAGGACAACGAAAGGCGCCATCCAGGTGCCACACGACGCACCGTTGCCAACCGAGCTCGTACGCCGACTCACGCGTTGGCGCCTGAACAGGTAAATCCTGCATGGTCAGGGTGGGTCGCCGAGAGCTATCCCGACATCCCCATGCAATCTTACGCACAGCGTCAGGCGCGACCCTTGCCCAGACACACGACCATCTACCGGGTATAGCGGGTAACGCCTACCCCGCAGGCCTGTGCTCGGCACCGGCACGCCAGCGCGGTGAGGTGCAGTCATACTCAGCAGGCTGGCGATAGCTTGCCAGCCTGCACGAGCCGGAATCCAGGTCCACGAAAACTGCGTGCTCCGCACGCTTCACCCCGGCGCTGGCGTAACACTCCCCGGAAAATCCTGACTCGCCCACGCACCCTCAAGGCGTGCGCGCTCATCGTAACCACTGCCGCCCTGCAAATCTCTCGCAGGTACACGCACGCTGCCCGGCCACCTTTTCCACTGCACCAACCGAAGACACATGACCCTGATTCAACGCCTGGGCGCCCTTTGCCTCGCACTTTCAGGGTGCGCGGCGCCCGCGTCTCCCGAAAATGACGCACCCGAGCCGCGCGAACCCGTTGCTTCAACGACCTCTTCCGCCACTTCGTGCGAGCCAGAGTCCGGCTCGGGCGTGCCCGTCAACAACGCTGCGTGCGCAGGCCACGCGGGTGAGCCGACAGGCTCGGGCAGCATGAACGTACTGGGCGACCCGTTACAGCCGTGTCCGTCGCGGCACTCGACTGGCTTCTATCGCGATGGGTACTGCAACACCGGGGCCGATGACCGCGGCGTGCACGTGGTCTGCGCGCGCGTCACCGACGCATTTCTGGAATTTTCGCGCGCGCAGGGCAACGACCTTGTTACCCCGCGCGGTGGCTTTGCCGGCTTGCAGGACGGCGACGGCTGGTGCCTTTGTGCGAGCCGCTGGCAGGAAGCGTACGACGCCGGCGTGGCGCCGCCCGTTGTGCTGGAGGCCACCCATGAAGCGGCGCTGCGTACGTCGCCGCTCCACCGCCTGCAGAACCCGGATACGCGCTAAAAATGCGGCGTGAACCGCGCCTGTGCCACACACAGCGTCGTCATGTGGCAGCGCGAATCGACAGAACCGCGTAAGGGCGCAGCACCAGAGCAAGCGGAATCGTCAGCTAGCGGTGCGCCATAAAGTAGCGGTGGCGCGCTCGACAGGCTTCCGTTCCGCGCGCCATCGTTTTACCGTGCGCGCAACCCCAAAGAGGCTGTCGCCATGTCCAAACCGCACTCCACACGCCGATCGGTGCTCGACTGGATCGAGTACGTCGGCAACAAGCTGCCCGAGCCAGCGCTCATCTTTGTCATTCTCATGGTCATCGTCATCGCCGTCGCGGCGCTCGGCGACGCCCTCGGCTGGCAGGTGACGCCCATTCAGCCGCGCGTGGTCATGGAACCTGCGCTCGACGGCTCTGGCGCGCCGATGCTGGGCACCGACGGCGCGCCCGTGCTTGTTCCGGCACACGATGAGGCAGGGCGGGTGATAACCGAGCTGGTGCCCACGGGCGCACCGATCGAGAGTCGGAGCTTGCTCACGCGCGACGGCATTTACTGGATGCTGTCGTCGATGCTGCGCAACTTCACCGGGCTGCCCGCGCTCGGGCTTATCTTCGTGGCCATGCTCGGCATTGGCCTGGCCGAGAAGTTTGGCTTCTTCTCGGCGCTGATGCGCGCGCTGGCGTTCATTACCCCGCGCAGACTGCTGACACCGGCGATTCTGCTGATCGGCGCCAACAGCAGCGTGGCCAGCGATGCGGGCTACATCATTCTGCCACCGCTCGCAGCCGCGCTGTACATGGCCGTGGGTCGGCACCCGATCGCCGGCCTGGCCGCAGCCTTTGCCGGAGTTGCCGGAGGATTTGGTGCCGGCTTCTTTCCCACCGGGGGCGACGGCGCGCTGACCGGCTTTGCGCAGGACGCCGCGCGGGTCATCGACCCCGACTACACGGTGAACTACCTGCACAACGCCTGGTTCAAGGTGGTGTCGGCCATCGTGGTGATGTTTGCGGGCTGGGTGGTCACCGACCTGATCGTCGAGCCGCGTCTGCGCCGGGCGGCACCTGAGGCCGGTACCCCGGGTGACGCGTCTGATAACAGCAGCCATACCAGCGACTCTGCCGACGCGGCCGCCGCTGAAACGACTCCTGCCGACCACACCAACGCCGCCGTCGATATGGCGCTGACGCCGGCCGAGCGCCGTGGGCTCACGGGGGCCCTGCTGACCATGGCGCTGGTGCTGGGTGGGTTTGCCGCCCTGATCCTCGTGCCCGAGATGCCGCTTTACGGGTCGGGGCAACCGACGCTGAGCGATGGTCGGGTGATTCTGCATCACGCGGTCGAGGTACTACCTGCCGAGACGCCTGTGGAGGCAGCGGCACACGACATTCTCGCCCGCGAACCGCTGCTGGTGGTCGAGTCGGAAGCGCGGCCCAGGCTCGCCGAAACGCCCGGCGAGCGCTGGTCGCACGTGATTGTGCCCATCATCTTCTTCGCCTTCCTGATCCCCGGTATCGTGTACGGCTTTCTGGTGGGGCGCCTTCGCACGCAGCGCGACCTGGTAGACGCGTTTTACCATGGGGTGCACAGCATCGTGCCGGTGCTGACGATCGCGTTCTTCATGGCGCAATTCGTGAATTATTTCGCTTACACCCGGCTGGACCGCATGTTGGCGTACGCGGGCGGGTCGATGCTGGTGTCGGCTGATTTGCCCGTTCCGACGTTTCTGGTCCTCTTTGTAACGCTCGTGGTCTTCGGCGACTTTGCGCTCAGCGGCATGCTCAGCAAATTCGGGGTCATGGCGCCGATTTTCATTCCGATGTTCATGATGGCCGGCATGAGCCCCGAGTTGACGACGGCCGCCTATCGCATCGGCGACAGCGTGGTGAACATCATCACGCCGCTCAACAGCTACCTGCTGATCATTCTGGCGGTGCTGCAGAAGTACAACGGTCGCGCAGGCCTGGGCACGCTGATCGGCCTGATGGTGCCATACAGCGTTGTCTTCTTCTTCGCGTGGACCGCCCTGCTGCTGGTCTGGTGGGTGTGTGGCTGGCCGCTGGGGCCGGATTCACCGCTGACCTATGTGCCGCCGCATTGAGAGTGGGAGTGGGGGTGGAGGGGTGGACGGCTTGCCTTCACTCCACGACATACCAGCCCTCCGTCGTTTCACTCATCGCCCCCCTCCCCCCATGCACCCCACCTCGTCTCCACCCCAAACCCAGCTCGTCGAAGCGCTTACCCAAAGGCTGGATGCGCTCGCCACCGCCAAGAGTCGCGACTTCTGGGAGCGCTATATGAAAGGCGTTATTCCGTTCCGCGGCGTTCCCATGGCCCTGATTCGCAGGGCCGTTCACGCCTGGTGGACCAACGATGGGCCTGCCGAGCTCCCGGCAACCTCCCGCAAACAGCTCGCGCTGGTGCTCTTTGAAGGGAGCTTCGGCGAAGACAAGCTGGCGGGCACGCTGGCACTTCACGAGCTGCTGCTGCATGACCTGACGCCGCACGACCTCTCCAGTCTGGCAGCGCTGTTCGACCGCGAGCTCATCGCCGACTGGAACACATGCGACTGGTTCTGTGTGAAGGTGCTGGGCAACCTCGTGACGCGCGACCTGCCAGCACAAAATGTGGCACACGAGGTCGCGTCGTGGTGCAACGCGAGGACCTTGTGGCAGCGCCGCGCAGCCAACGTCGCGTTCGTGAACCTCGCGAAGCAGGGCGAAGCAAACTTCGACGGCTTCACCACGCTCATGCTGGATACGTGCGCCAGGAACCTGCGCTGCACCGAGCGCTTCGCTCAAACCGGGGTTGGGTGGTTACTGCGAGAGCTCGCAGAGACCGAGACGACGCGCGTGCTCGCCTTCACCGAAGCGCACCTGAGCGCCATGTCGCGTGAAGCCGTGCGCTCGGTCACAGAGCGCATGCCAAAGAACGTGCAAGCGCACCTGCTGGCGGCTCACCAGAGCGCCAGCGCGCGGAGTTGAGTCCGCGAGCGCTCAAGTATCTCAACAGTTCACATACAGCGTCGGGCTTTGCCAATAAACCTACCAGCCGAGTCGTTCCGCGACCTCGTTGGGCAGGCGCGGGATCAGGTGCAGCGGAGTGGTCATTGACGTCCTGTTTTGGTTTTTCCGCGGGAATTTAGGCACTTGTACGTCGCATTACACCTGTCGTCACGGCGCTGTCGAGGGCAACGCAGCTCTCAGGACCATGTGCAGGGCTGCCCTACGCCTCAACAACCCGCCCAGACCCAACCGTGGACGCCCGCCCCGGCTCACCGCCGCCCTGATCGTCCTTGCCTGCTGCGGGCCCGGCTCCGCAACAAGGGCCAACGCGTGCACCCGACGGCCCCGATTAGAATCGGGCATGTCTGAAATCTGCGCGTGCGACGGGCACGCCGGGTGCGGCCGCACGACTCCCCTCTGGCGCACGGGCCGCGTCTGCATTATCGCGCATGCGCCGCTGCCTTCGCCACCCTCGCACCGAGTTCAACGTGTTCGAGCTTCCCTGGACCGACGACCACCGCACGTTTCGCACGACCGTTCAGCGCTTTATGCGCAACGAGATTGAGCCGCATCACGAGGCCTGGGAAAACGACGGGGTGGTACCCCGCGACATCTGGCGCAAAGCGGGAGAGCTGGGATTGTTGCTCACCAGCACCAGCGACGACTGGGGAGGCGCCGGTGATTTTCTGTATTCCGTGATTGTCACCGAAGAGCTCGCTTATTCTGGTGCCACCGGCCCCATGTTCTATCTGCACTCCGACATGATCGCGCCCTACCTGGAGCATCACGCCAGCGATGAGCTGCGCGCGCAGTGGCTGCCGAAGATGGCGACGGGCGAGGCGATCGCCGCCGTGGCCATGACCGAGCCGGGCGCCGGGAGCGACCTGCAGGGTATTCAGACCCGCGCCGTACGCGATGGCGACGAGTGGGTGATTCGCGGCCAGAAAACCTTTATTTCTAACGGACAGCTGGCGGATATTATTGTCGTCGCTGCCAGAACCCCAACCGAAACGCAGCCAAACGGAATTTCCCTGTTTCTGGTCGAGGCCGACCGCCCCGGCTTTTCGCGGGGGCGAAATCTGGAAAAGGTGGGACTTCACGCGCAGGACACGTCGGAGCTCATCTTCGACGAGGTCCGTGTACCCCTCGGCAACCTGATTGGCGAGCAGGGTCGCGGCTTTGGCTATCTGATGTCCGAGCTGCCGCAGGAGCGATTGATGATCGCCATTTATGCGGTCGCCGCCGCCGAGGCCGCCGTGCGATGGACAACGCGCTACGTGGAAGACCGCATGGCGTTCGGAAAACCCCTCTCCACGCTCCAGAATACCCGATTTAAACTGGCCGAGGCGCGCACCGAGGCGGCAGTAACACGGGCATTTGTGGACCAGTGCATTGCGAAACACCTGCATAAAAAACTCGATACCGCCGAGGCCTCCATGGCCAAATACTGGGCCACGGAAATGCAGTTTCGCGTGATTGACACGTGCATGCAGCTCTTCGGCGG
>JAGWVZ010000141.1 GCA_018970625.1 Myxococcales bacterium
CCCAGCCGCCCCCGTGAATCAACACCACGATGCCGGGCTGCGCTGCGGCGGGTCGATAGCGGCGAATCGGCACGCCGGCCACCTGCTCATCGGCGACCTCCTGCAGCTCGAAGTGCTGACCCATAATCGCCGACGGCAGGCGCGCCGAGCGCGCCATGCCGCGCCGCGCCTTCCCGGGGCCCACGCGCTCCACCGTGCCCACGAACAAGGGGCTCACCCAGCCAATCAGGCGGTAGAGCAATCTGGGGCGCGCTGCGTTCATGCGATAACTCTGGGCGGGGGCAGAAGACCGGTTGCACGTGCACTGCCTGACAGCAAATGCCAGGCGCGTCATCCATATATCTCTGCAGTTCCGGCTAATTCATGATTTCGCAATCTGTTGAATGGGCCGGAAAGCCATTCTGGCGCTGACCAGGATGCGCCGTTCAAAACAATTGCACATATCAGGCTAACGAACAGGCTATTTGTGATGGTTTATCGCACTCATCATGATGAGTTCTATTGCGGCGATGAACGTTCCGGTGTTGCGGACCCGGAACACGGCCGAACGTAGTGGTGCCAACATAGTGCAGGCCACGCCCGGGCCGACGGTGGCACGTTCGGCGCAGGGCGTCGGACGTCGCTGTTGAGCGAGCGGTTTGAACCTGCTACTGCCACCTCGGGTGTTCGACCCCCTCGAAGGCAGTCTGGGCCGGGGGTTTTTCTGTGGATGATGATGGCAGACCTGTTTGAGAATGTGACCGCTCCTGTCAGGTACAAGCCGGCGGCCCTGACAACCGCGGATATCGACGCTGTGCTCACCGCGCAGTTCATTGTCGCCTGGGCCGGCGAGAGCGGTGAAGAGCACCGACGGCTGGGCTGGTGGAAGTCGGACCTGGTCGCCGAGGATGGTGGCGAAGCCCTTTTGCGGACGTTGCTGCCGGTGACGTGGCCATGGGCAGTCTTGCAGGCCGTCCGCGAGACCGCGCGGCGGCGTGATGCCGAGCTGCGGAGGCAGGATAGTGACCCCGACCGGTTGCTGACGATCTTTCACCTTGGCTTTGAGGTCGATGAGCGGGTTGACGAGCGAATTCAGGAGCTCAAGCGCGAAGGCCGAACTCCCACCGCCGTTCTGCCTGACCTCTCGCTTTTACAGCAGCCATGGAGCCGCGATGCGTTTCAGGGCTGGGTGGCGTCGCACGGCGAGGTTGAGACGGCCATCGCACCGGCCGGACGACACGTGAAAGGTCGCCAACCGGCCGGTGTGACTGCCGCCCTGCATGCGCTTGTCGCCGGGCTCGCGCCGCTCTCGGATGGATACCCCATGCCTCACTTTCGGAGGGGGGCATGAGCGAGCGGCCGAGCGAAGAGACGCTCGTGCACGCACGGCTCATGAAGTGTGCGCTGGAGATCCAGGACTCCCGGGCCTTCTGGGCCCGCGTCGACGTGGGTGATGCCGTTGTGCCGGTCGCTGCCTTCGAGGGTTACTGGTTTGGTGCGCGAAGCCTGCCGCGGGTTCAGGTGCTGTTGTCGAATATGCGCGCCCGCTACCAGATGTATCCCAATGCGCTGTATGCGCTGCACCGCTGGCCGCACATGACGCCCGAGACGCGGCGCATGATCTGCCATTGGCACCTGCAGTTGTCCGACCCGCTTTATCGATTGTTTACAAGTACTTATCTGGTGGAGCGGCGAGGGCACATTCGACCGACGGTCACGCGTGACCTCGTGGTGTCGTGGATGGGGCAGCATGGGCCTGCCCGCTGGACCATGCCCAGCCGGATTCAGTTTGCCAGCAAGCTGCTCTCGTCGGCGTACTCGGCCGGTCTTGTGACGTCGAACCGCGATCCGCGTCCGCTTGCGGTTCCGCGTACGACCGACGATGCGCTGGAGTACATGATGTACCTGCTGCGCGAGACGCAGTTTGCGGGGTCGCTGCTGGACAACCCGTACTGGCGATCCGTGGGGTTGGAGGGGCGCGAGCTGGAAGACCGCCTTCGCGCGCTGTCCGGCCTGGCATTTCGCAGGCAGGGCGATCTGGTGGACACAGGCTGGCGCTATGCATCGCTGCGTGACTGGGCCGACGGCACGCTCGGCGGGGCAGCAGCACAGGTATCCCGAGGCAACCCATGACCCAGTCGCAATCTGTAAGCAACGAAGTGCGCCAGACGTTTGATGCTCTTCGCAAGGATCTCATCGCAGACGATGGCCCCCGAATCAGCACCATGCGCAACTATCGCTTTGCCATCGTTCAGTATCAGCCGACGAAGGAGTTCGCCGTTCGCCGTGAAGTACAGCGGCTGAGCGGTGACCTGGTCGCCCACGGCTGGATGGTCTTGTCGATAAGCCTGCAGAGGTTGCTGGTGGATCGCATTCGCGCGCAGGGCGACGAGTGGATAGACCGGGTGATGCAAACCGAGAAGCGCATGGAACAGACGGAGTCGCTGCGCGGGCTGAACTACCTGAAGTCCAAAATTGCCCCGTTGATCGAAGGGCCCGATGGCATTGCCGCCGACTGCAGCAAGCTGATTTGCGCGCACGCCGACATGTACCCCGACACGGTGGACCGCACGGTGGCGCTGATTGGTCGGGCGGGTGCGCTGTATCCTTTTTTTCGTTCATCTGCGCTGCTCCGTCATCTGGACGGGCGCACGCGAAATGTGCCTGTTGTGCTCCTTTATCCCGGCGAAAAGCGCGGTCCAACGGGACTTTCGTTCATGGGCCGACTGAACGCTGACAACGACTATCGTCCTCGGATTTATTGATGAGCGGTACACCGATTCGCGACCTTTTTCTTTCGGACGTTACCCGTGATATTCCACCGGTGGTGTATTTTCACGAAAGAAGTCCCCATAAACTCGCTTTAGAGGTCTCGGAGTACATCATTACGGGCGGTTGGCCCGAGGAACATCCAAACCACCGGCGCGTGCCCAACGGTATTCACGAGCAATATGTTCGTTTATTGAACGGCATTGTCGCTGAGCTCGACAAACCAGGTGGGCCCGAGTTGCCCACAGCGTGGATATCGGGCTTTTATGGTTCGGGTAAATCGAGTTTTGCCAAGCTGCTGGGCTTTGCGCTCGACGGTGTGGCGATGCCCGACGGTAGCTCGCTGGCCGAAGCCTGGCTGCGGCGAAATAACTCGCCACGCGCCAGCGAGCTGCGCGACGCATGGAAGGCGCTGCGGCAGCGGGTAGAGCCCATCGCCGTTGTCTTTGATATCGGCAGCACGGCGCGCGACAACGAGCATGTGCACGCCGCGACCCTGCGGCAGGTACAAATTCGACTGGGTTATTGCAGCACCGAACCGCTGGTCGCCGATTTTGAGTTAAAGCTGGAACGCGATGGTGAGTGGCAACGATTTGAGCGTACGGCGCAGGAAACACTGGGCAAACCCTGGGCGAGCGTAAAGGACATGTCGCTGGCGGAAGAAGATTTTTCGCAGGTAATGTTCGCCATGTTTCCCGATAAATATACCGACCCGATGAGTTGGTTTATTAGCCGTGGCGGCACCCATTCGCGCTCGGAGTCGCCCGAAGAGGCGGTGGCCGCGATTCGCGATATGCTGAATTTTCGCAAACCCAAGGCCACGCTCTTTCTGGTTGTCGACGAAGTATCGCAGTTTGTGCTCGGCAGCAAAGACCGCACCGACCGGATTCGGGCGTTCGCCACTGCTCTGGGCTCGACGCTGCACGGAAAGGCGTGGTTGCTGGCGCTCGGACAACAGAAACTCGACGAGGACGCCGATGAATCGTTTCTGGTGTGGGCGCGCGACCGTTTTCCGCAGAAACTCCGCGTACACCTCGCGGCCACCAATATTCGGGACGTCGTGCACAAGCGCCTGCTGCAAAAGCGGCCCGAAGCCGAGCAACAGCTGCGCGAGATGTTCATCAATAATCGCCCCGCCATGAGCGCGTATGCGTACGGTTGCGATGACGTCACGCCCGAAGAGTTTGTGGATGTGTATCCGCTGTTGCCCGGACAGATTGATCTGATTCTGAGGCTGACCAGCGAGCTTCGTGCGCGTTCTAACCGCGCACAGGGCGACGATCAGGCCATTCGCGGCCTGCTGCAGCTGTTGGGCGAGCTGTTTCGCGGGCAGAAGCTGGCCGATAAACCCGTCGGCACGCTGGTGACCCTCGATCAGATTTATGAGGTGCAGCACACCGCCCTGGACTCCGAGGTGCAGGCATCCATGGCCAGAGTGCTTGGACGGTGTACCCGGGACGAAGACGTGCTGGCCGTGCGGGCGGCCAAGGCGGTGGCCCTGCTGGAGTTGATTCAGGAGACCGAAAAGACCGATGCGGCGCTGGTCGCAAAATGCCTTTACGACCGGGTGGACTGCGGAAATCGGGAGCCGGCTGTCAAGCAGGCGCTCGAGTGGCTGCGGGAGCTAAACCTGGTGAGCTATACCGAGAAGACCGGATACAAAATCCAGTCCACCGCAGCCGAGGAGTGGGACCGTGAGCGGCGAGATATCTCGGTGCCGCGCGAAACCATTGGCGACATGGTGCAGAGTGGCCTTGCCTATCTGTTGAGTGAGCCGGAACGACCGAAGCTGCAGGGGCGACCTTTCGCGTGGATGGGCGTTTTGTCGGACGGCCGTCGGCTGGAAGACGTCAGACTGCTGGATGCGCGCAATGACGTGACATTTTGTGTGGATTTTCGATTTCTGGTGCTCGCGGAGCGCACAGAGAGCCTGTGGATCAAGCGCAGCGCCGAAACCGCGCTACTAAACCGTCTGGCGTGGGTATGTGGCGACACCGACGCCGTTGAGACCAACGCTCGCGAGCTGCACCGCTCCCGGCAGATGTTGCAGAAATATCAGGGGCGGCGTGAGTCCATGCCGCTTGCTCGCAGAGTGCTGCTTCAGCAGGAAGAAAACAGGCGCGATGACTTCGAGAAGGCCCTTCGTACCGCCATCGGTCAGGCATTTATGGGCGGTCGCATGTATTTCCGTGGACGGCCCATCTCGCCGGTCGACCATGGTACCACGTTCAGCGTCGCGCTGAGCGCGGCGGCCACCCGGGTATTGCCCGAGTTATTTCCGCATTTCCTGATTACGCAGCTTCAACCGGGCGAGGTGCTGCAGCTTGTGGAATCTGAACTGTCAGGGCCGTCGCCCCGGTTCATGCCCGACGAGCTGGGTATTCTGGAGTTCGATTCAGGGCGATTTGTGCCTGCCTGCAGCGGCGTGGTGCCCCGGCGCATTCACGAGCACATTACGTCGGCCGGATCGTTGAGCGGTTTCAGCCTGCTGGCCGACTTCGCCGGGCCGCCTTATGGCTATACGCCCAATGTCGTGAAAGCCTGCGTGGCCGGCCTGCTGCGTGCCAGCAAAATTCGAATGGAGCCCGAGGCCGGCGGTGAGATCACGGCGATTCGTGACGCCGGTGTGCGCGAGATTTTTGAAAAGGACCGCGCATTTTTACACGCCACCATCATGCCTGCCGGCGAGGACGACATTGGGTTTCAGGCGCGGTCGCGCATTTGCCGTTTCTTTGGCGAACAGCTGAGTTGCCCGCTGGACCGTGAAGACCACGCGATCGCCGACGAAGTTGCCCGACGCTTTCCGGGGCTGGCGGCCGAACTTCGCAAGGTGCATGGCTACCTGAACCGACTGCCCGGCTCGCCTGAAGGGCCGCCCGAGCTGCGTAGGTTGGCCCATGCGCTGGAAGAGTGTGTGCGCAGCTGCCGACAGACCGCGCAGACGGTGCGTCACGTAAAAAACCACCTCGACACGTTGCGCGATGGCGTGACCACCATGCGCATGTATGCGGCCGAGCTGAATGATCAGGTGGTCGCGAACGTGAATGCAGCGCATCAGACGCTCGAGATACAGGTTGCACAGCTGCAGGAGCTGGGGGTCGGCGTCTCGAACGTAGAGGCCTCGGCGGCGCGCGTGGCAGAACAATTACAGAGCGCGCGGCCATGGGTGGCGCTGGACACCATCGCCGACGACCTGCAAGAGATTCGCCGGTGCTACACGCACGAGCGGCATCGGCTGTTGCTGGAGCAGGAGCGGCTCATTGAAGCGGCCCGCGCCCGGGTCCGTTCGCGCGATGGCTTCAGCACCCTGACCGCCGACCAGTCGCATCAGGTGCTGCGCTTCTTCGCGTCGGCAGGTACCGACACGACCGTCGAGGCCATCTCTCCGCCGCTTGTCTGGTTGCGCGACGACTTTGCGCTCAAGCTGAGTCGTGCAGAAGAAGACGCCAACAACCAGCTCGACAAGCTGCTCAGCGAAGGCAGCAGGCCCATGATCTCGAAGGTGGCGTTGGGCCTGCAAAACCGCGAGGTCGCCAGCGAAGCCGATGTCGAGGCGCTGGTGACCGAAATTCGGGGTCGCCTGCTTGAGCCAGTGCGCGCTGGTCTTCGGGTTCGTCTGGTATAACGTATCCATGCGCAGCACCTGATCGACCTAACCCGCTGGGAGACCCCCGCATGACCATGACCCCCGACGCCCGCCGCGCCCTCTCGTCCACCATTCGTGCCGTGCGCGCCCATTCATGGCACCACCTGTCGGGCCTCTGCTACACGCCACACCCCTTCGCGCAGCAGCGTCAGGAACCAAAGCTGAAGCCCGTCGTCACGGACGTCCACGCGTTACCCGGTGTTTCACTCATGACTCTGGAAATGGAATGTTTACAGGCGTTTATGGCGTCCGTCCGGCTAAGTAAAAAACTTTTACCTTACGGTGAAGCATGAGCGCCTGGGGTTTCTACGGCCGGACGGACGAGCTGCGCGAATTGTCACGGGTCATTGCCCGTCGGCGCTGGTTTTTTGTCCGCATCACTGGTCGACGTCGAATCGGCAAAACGACGTTGCTGCAGCGCGGCTTACAGCAAAGGCTGGATGCTGCCGTTTTCTATGTTCAGATTCCAGACTCCGCGCCTGCCGGCGTCATTGCAGCCGTTCGTGACGCGATGGACACGTTCGAGGTGCCGGCCGACGTCACTCGACCCAGCAGCCTGCTGGAGATCGCGCGGCTGGTCGAGACGCTGGTACGGCGCGGCTACATTGTCGTCCTCGACGAGTTTCAATATTTCAGCCGCAAGCATCTGATCGAGTTCACATCCCACCTGCAAGCCAGTGTGGATCGCCTGTCGGCAGCCACTGATGTAACGGGCGGTTTGGTCGTCCTGGGGTCCTTGCACGCAGAACTCGTCGCCCTGCTCGAGGATCGGGACGCGCCGCTCTACAATCGCGTCACCGACGTAATGGAGCTTCGTCATCTGGACATCCGCTCCATTCAGGAGTTGTTGCGCGCGCACGATGCTGACTCGCCAGAGCGGCTGTTGTTTCTGTGGAACCTGTTCGAGGGTGTTCCCAAGTTCTATCGTGATGCCTGGGAACGAGAAGTCCTGACCGCAGAGCGGAGAGATTTGCTGCGACACATGTACTTTGACTCGGCAGCGCCGCTTCGCACCGAAGCAGACAACTGGTTTCTGAGTGAATTGCGTGGTCGATACGATGTGGTGCTCAAGTACGTCGCGTCCCATCCGGGTTGTACAAATGGCGACATGGGCAGCCACGTTCGCGATGTGAGCCCCGCGACGGCGGAACAGGCTGGTGGGTATTTGAGTATCCTCATCGACAAATATGCCATGCTCGAACGACGGCTGCCTGTCCTCGCCAAACCGAATGCGAGAAAAGGCAGATATTATCTGAAGGATAATTTTCTTCGTACATGGCTTGCAGCGCTCGCGCCCCAGGTATCAGCGGCAAACTTCCGACCTCTCGAAACGCTCCTGAGTATTTCGGACGCACGTTTGATGGAAACGGAAGGCCATGGTCTTGAAAGACTGGCGTCGACTCTCTACGCCGAACGCAGTCGAAGCGGGGTGGGGGACTTTGAGTTGACCAGACAGATCGACGGGTTCTGGGACCGGAACGACATTGAAATTGATCTTGTCGCAATCTCCGACACCGACCGGCGAATTCGCTTCGGCACATGCAAACGAAACGCTGAGCGTCTTGTACCCAACATCGCCTCACTGCAGGAGCACGTAAAGCGGTTCCTGAATGTGCACCGGCACTATCAGGGCTACAAACAGGAACTGGTTGCAATTGCGCCTCGCATCGACGCCGACATCCGACGAGACCTGGCGCAACGTGGTGTTCTGGCGCAGGACCTGATCGACCTAACCCGCTGGGAGACC
>JAGWVZ010000142.1 GCA_018970625.1 Myxococcales bacterium
GAGAAATGCACCAGAAATCCGGATAATTCCTGAAAGAATTCCATACCCGTAAATCGCCCCAGCACCCGGGTCATAAACTGCGTGCCGACATTGAGCCAGCTGCCACCCTTTCGCGCCGCCTGGCCGCTGGTTTCCATGAGCCATTGAAGGGCTGCGCTGTCGAGGGCCTCGTGAAACCGGATGGGCGCATCCAGAAAATCGAGGGCGTTTGCTGTGGGAGGCGTATCCAGCACGATGAGCTCCCATCGCCCCGAGGCCGCTTCATGATAGAGGCGTTCGCCGGCCGATAATTCCTGTGCGCCGGCGAGGCTGGTCGAAAAATAATGGTAAAATTGATTTTCCAGAATGGCGTTACGCGTGGCGATATCGGGTGCGTGTCGTTCGACAATCTCGTCGAGGGCGCGCTTCATATCGAGCATGGTGGCGTGTAATTCGCCGGGCCCATTGTAGCCCAGCGCTGACAGATCGATGCGCTGAATGTCTTCGTCGAGTCCGGTGAGTCCCAGCGCGTTGGCAAGTCGTCGGGCAGGATCGACGGTCATGACCAGAGTGCGGCGCCCCATCATGGCGGCCTGCATGGCGACCACGGCGGCGGTGGTGGTTTTGCCGACACCGCCAGACCCGACGCACACGATGACCTTTGCGTCGGCGATGACCCTCTCGATGACGGCGCTCACGAGCGCTCCAGTCGCGCGACCGAATCGCTGAACGAAACCGCCATGCGCTCAAAGAGCGGACGTCCCGGATCGGGCTCAAAGAAAAAGGGGATTTCCATAACAGGCAGGGGAAGTTCGCGGCGCAGCCGGTCGAGCGCGGCGCGCTGCAGGTCGCATCGATTCTCGCGAAAGAGCGCGGTCTGCAGGAGCTGTGCGGTCGTTTCACCGGGCGTCTGACGCAGCGCAAGCTGCCGTGCGAGGCTGCGTTCCGGAGCGGTCATGAGGTAGGGAAATACGCCGTTTGCGATGAGGAAACCCACCCGAATATCGAAGTTTTCTTTTAACTGCCGGTGTAACTCCACCGTTTCACTGACCGGTGTTTCTTCGGGCAGGGTAATCAGATTAATACAGGTGCGGGCGGGGTCTTCGAGCAGCTGCAGCATGCTGCGCGCTTCGTCGGCCATGTGCCCACTGCCGACCGCCCGCGAAATCACCTGCGGAATCTGCAGCAAAAACATGCCGTGCCCGGTGGCGGGAGCGTCAATAATGACGGCGTCCCATCGGGGTCGTCCCGACTCGTTGAGCTCTTTCTCGTGCCAGTAGGCCTTGCCGAGCATCGTGAGCTCGGGCAATCCGGGGACCACGCGAAGAAACCGGTCGACGACACGGTTTTCGAAGACGGCCTTGTAGAGCGTGCGCACGCGCAAAATCATCATGGCGTATTCGCGCATGGCGTCTTTGCCGGTGGTGTTGACGGCCCAGACGTTGGAGGTCAGCGGCACGACATCGGGCCCGACCGGCTCAATGCCGTAGGCGGCGCCCAGACGGTCTCGCGCGCTGAGCTGCATGTGCAGCACCCGCTTGCCGCGCCGTGCCCAGGCGAGCGCGATGGCCGCCGACACCGACGTCTTGCCCACACCACCTTTGCCAGTGTTGATGATGAAGCGGGTGTTGAAGAACGAGGACATGCGGCCCTTGGCCCGGGAGAGTCACGAGGGGATGGCTACCGTGTTACGCGTCAGGGCTCAACGCCGAAGATTTCGCAGAAGAGTGCCATGCGTACCGGCACACCATTATGCGCCTGCCGAAAATAGGCAGCCCCGGGCAGGTCGTCGACGTCGGTCGCGAGGTCATGCACACGAGGAAGCGGGTGAAGCAGCGTGATGTCGGAGCGGCCGGTGGACTCGAGCAGCTGACGATTGACCACAAAGCTGGCGATCTGCTGCAGCGCCACCGCCGGGTCTGAAAAACGCTCGGCCTGCAGGCGGGTCACGTACAGCACGTCGGCGCGCTCGACAGCCCAGCGCAGGTCGGGCGCGACCTGCCACTGCAGTCCGCTCGCGGTAAGGTCGTCCAGAATCGACTGCGGCATCGCCAGCAGATCTGGTGATGCAAAGATGAGCTTCACACCATCGAAGTGTGCAAGTAGCCGGGATAACGAGTGAACAGTGCGTCCGTTGACCAAATCACCAATCATGGCAATGGTGAGGCCTTCAATGCGTCCGCGCTCTTTGAGCAGGGTGTAGCAGTCCAGGAGAGCCTGTGTGGGGTGCTCACCGGGACCATCTCCGGCGTTCAGCACCGGCTTGCGTGCGACGGCGGCCGCGCGTGCAGCCGCGCCCTTCTCTTTGTGCCGCAGCACGATGGCGTCGGCGTATCCGTCTATGACACGGATGGTGTCTTCGAGGGTCTCCCCTTTGGCCATGCTGCTGAACGACTCGTCCACGGTGGACTCGACGGCGCCGCCAAGGCGAAGAAAGGCCGAGCCGAACGAGAGGCGGGTTCGGGTGCTGGGTTCAAAGAAGAGGTTAATCAGGAGTCGTCCGGCGAGCGCGGTGGAGCGCCCCACGCCCTGCGAGAGCGGCAGGCAGCGGTCGGCGAGGGCGAAGATGCGGTTAAGGTCGTCGCGCTCGAACTGCGACACCGAGACAACGTGTGACTGACGTAGGCGCATGGTTCACACCGTGGATTCAGCAAAGGCGCGCGGCGGCCTATCATACGCCCGAAACACGGGCAAGGCGCCGGCCTTTATGAAGCCGTCACAGGCACTTACACCATGACACAAGCGCACCGTTCATGGGGACGGCAGGCTCACAGGGCGGCAGTACGCGACGTGGCCGAGGTGACTCAGGGCAGAATCTGTACGCAGCGACCGTCGTTGCAGCGGAAGCCACCGCGGCAGTTTTCGTCGGAGACGCACTCGACGTCGGGGCCGCCGATGGGAACGCAGCGCAGGTCCGCGCACCGGAATCCGCCGCTGCAGTCGGTGTCGGCCAGGCACTCGGCTGCAAAGCAGGTGCCGTTGCTGAACTCGCAGTAGAGCGGCTGCGGACAGTCTTCATCGGCGCGGCAGAAGAACTCGCACGAGCGGTTGACGCACTGTTCGGCGGCGCCGCAGTCGGTGTCAGCGATGCACTCCTCGCAAATGCCTGCCGCCGTGTCACAGGCCCGCAAGGGGCCGCGGCAGGCGTCGTTGATGGCGCACGCCTCGCGGCAAACGCCCGCCCTGCACAGCTGGCCGCCCAGACAGTCGGTGCTGTCGATGCAGACCGGAAGCACAACTCCGCCCCCCGAGCCATCGTCGATCACCGAAGCGTCAGCGCCGCTACCGTCGGAGTCACCGTCGTCGCCGCCGCAGCCGGCAGCGCAGAGCAACAACACGCTGAAAGACAACGAGGCCTGAAGGCGGCTCCAGAGAGAGTTCGTTGCAAACATGGGCGACATCTTCGGTAAATGGCAGGGAGACAGACGTGCGCGCGTTCATAATGGGTCGCGGCGAACGGCGCAACATTCGATCGCATGGGGCGTGGCTGAGACGGACCACAGTGCTGGACAGGGTCTGCCTGTGCGGACGCATGATGTCGCTGTTCACGAGAATACGCGCGCCAGCTGTTCACACATCGCGTTGAACAAACCAGAAATGCAGGTAATCGTTTTCGTCTTTCCAGAGTCACACAATAAATACGGCCATTAATGTTCCGCCGCAAACGGGATGTTTGACCTCGGTTGTGGCGTACATGCCACTGGTAGAACAGAAAACTGGCATATCTGGCCAGGTGCACGATTTCTCGCAGCGTCACATCCTCCGCAGTCGGGGCCCCCTACCCCATGCGACGGTCGAGTTTTCGGTACTGTACGGCTTCGGTCAGGTGGCGGGCCTCGATTGGCTCGACGCCTTCGAGGTCGGCGATGGTGCGGGCGACCTTCAGAATACGGTCGAAGGCGCGGGCCGACATGCCCAGCCGATCGACCACCATCTCGAGGATGCGGTTTCCTGCGTCGTCCACCTGACAGAAATCCCGAATTTCGCGGGGGCTCATGTGCGCGTTGCAGGCGATTCCGCGGTCGGCATAGCGGCGCAGCTGTCGCTCGCGGGCTGCATCGACGCGTTCGCGAATCGTGGCCGACGTCTCTTCTGCAGTATCTTTTCGCAGGTCCCGAAACGTGACGGCAGGCACATCGAGCTGAATATCAATGCGATCCAGCAGCGGTCCGCTGATGCGGTTGCGATAACTGGCGATCTGCAGCGGCGAATCAATGCACTCGTGCCCCGGGTCGCCCAGGTGCCCGCATGGACACGGGTTCATGGAGGCCACCAGCATCATGCGCGCGGGATACTGAATGGTCACGAGGCTGCGGTTAATGGCGACGTTTCCGTCTTCGAGCGGCTGCCGCATGACCTCGAGCACATTGCGTCGAAACTCGGGTAATTCATCCAGAAACAGCACCCCGTTGTGCGCGAGCGAGACCTCACCCGGCCGCGGAACCCCGCTGCCGCCGCCGACCATGCCGACATCCGAGATGGTGTGATGCGGCGAGCGAAAGGGGCGCTGCACCATCAGCACGCCGGACGCCGTTAGCCCGGATACGGAATACACCTTGGTGGTTTCCAACGCCTCGTCAAAGCTCATTTCGGGCAAAATGGTCAATAACCGCTTGGCCAGCATGGTTTTTCCAGACCCCGGCGGCCCCACCATCAACACGTTGTGCCCGCCCGCTGCTGCGACCTCGAGCGCTCGTTTCGCAGCATATTGTCCGCGTACGTCGGCCATATCAAAGAGCTGCGTCGCTCGGCGCAGCAGCTCTTCCGGGGGACGGCCCTGCACCCGCAGGTCGGGCGCCTGGCCACGCAGAAAATCAATGGCGTCGTTCAGGTGTGGAGCGGCAATCACCTCAATATTTTGCACCAGTGCCGCCTCGTGGGCGTTGCCCGCTGGCAAAATAATGCCGCGTAATCCCTGATCGCGGGCACAGATGGCCATGGGCAGCGCGCCACGCACAGGGCGCAGTTCCCCGTCGAGCGACAGCTCGCCAATCACCAGATATTGCTGCATTTCCTGCAGCGCAAATTCACTCAGATCACCCGTAGAAGCCAGAATGGCCAGCGCGATGGGCAGGTCATACGAAGTGCCGTCCTTACGCAGGTCGGCGGGCGCCAGATTGAGCGTCAGTCGGCGCATGGGCCACTCAAAGCCCGAGTTTTCCATGGCCGCTTTTACCCGCACACGGGCCTCGCGCACCGCCCCGTCGGGCAACCCTGCAAGAAAGAAATTCTGAATTCCCGGCCCCTGATCCACCTCAACCGTAATGGGCACCGCATCCACGCCACAGAGGGCGCCGGTTTGAACACTCGCATACATGATTCACCCCTGAGAAATTGGAAAACTCGTACGACGCGTACAAATCAGTGTCGTACGGGCACGATTTTCGGTGCGTGAAAAATGCCGACGCCGACATTTTTCTTTTCGGGGGTTATACCTCGCGCCGGCTCGCGCGGGTATTCTCACGGGTTATGTTCACGGCTGGCAGGCGACAGGGAACACGCGCACGGCGTCGTTCACAGGGCTGAAGGTGCTGCTGCGAGCGCGCCCACCCAACGCAAGCCCGATGGTTCCGGCAGCGTTCTCGACCCCCTGCGTGTGCGAGTCGCCACCGTTCGATGGGCAATTGACGCAGATCAGCTCGACCGAGCTATCGGCTTCGCGAATGACAATCTGGGCCGTCACCGGCTGCCCCACCGAGTAATGGGGGATCGCCTCGTAGCTGAGCACAAACTCGCGATTGGGCGCCACGCCCTGCGTGCCGTACCACCACGAGCCGCCTGCCGACGGGTTCAGGTCTTCGTTGTACACGGCCGCGTACCCGTTCAGCCCATCGCCGGGGTTGAGAATATCGAACGGCCCGATGCAGCTGAAACAGGTGGTGGACGCCCCCCAGTGCAGCAGACCGTTGCTGCTGACCGACACGGTCGAGAACGAGTCGCCGAGCGTGGAGGCCGTAAAGCCCAGCGAGACCGGGGTCACCACATCGTCAGTGGCAGGGCCCTGCACGGCGGGACGGCCGCGAACCGAGACCGCGGCCGGAGCAACGGCCCAGCGTGCCGGTGTCGCGAGAAATGGGCTGGACACCTGCGCGCAGGTATCGCAGGCGTCGCCCACACCATCGGGGCCTGCGCTGCTGCCCGTCACAAAGAGGTAGCCCGAAGCGGTCGCACTCCACTCGGTAGAATCACGTCCGGGGACCGCGAAACCGCGCGTGAGACCGCGGATTCCCTGCGTATGGGACGAGAGCGTACCGGTAGTACAGTCGGCACACTGCAGCTCAATCGCACCGTCTTCGCGCAGAATAATCTGCGCGGTGATGGGGTCGGTAAACGCGTATCGATTGATCGCGTTGAACTCGATGACGTACTCGCGAGGATACTGGGTGCCCACGAGACCGTGGCGAATGGTGCCACCGGCCAACGGGTTGAGGTCGTCCCAGTAGAGGGCGACAATGTTGTTTATCGAGGCCGTATCCAGCGGTGGACCCGAGCAGCAGGCGGCGTTGGTTTCGGCGCTGGTGCCCACGTAGATGAACCCGTTTGACGCGATCTGGATTTGAGACTGCGACGTACCGAACCACGGGAACGCAAACCCGAGTGGAATCGCCGCGGATACGGCGTCGTCGCCGAGCGTAACCGTATTTGCCGGTGAAGGGCGCATAAGGTGGGCGATGGGGACGGCGGTGGCCCACTCGCCGGTGACATCGCCGTCCTGCTGCGTGGGGTTGGGAACACTCACACAGTTATCGATATTGTTACACACACCGTCAGCGTCGGAGTCACCCGAGCTGCGGTCTCCGGTACACCCGGGCAGCACATCGCAGATGCCGTCGCCGTTGGCATCGCCGAGCGAGTTGTCGCCGAAGCAGAGGTCACGATCGGTACAGATCTGGTCATTGTCGGGGTCACCGGTCGCGTCATTTCCCACACAGTCGTCGCGGTCGTTGCAAACATTGTCGCCATCGACATCACCGGTCGCGTCGTTGCCAACGCAGTCGTCGCGGTCGTTGCAAACATTGTCGCCGTCGCTGTCACCGGTGGCGTCGTTGCCAATGCAGTCGTCGCGGTCGTTGCAGACGTTGTCGCTGTCGACGTCGCCCGTGGCGTCGTTGCCAACGCAGTCGTCGCGGTCGTTGCAGACGTTGTCGCTGTCGCTGTCACCGGTGGCGTCGTTGCCGAGGCAGTCGTCCAGGTTACCGCAGATACCGTCGGCGTCGGCGTCACCGGTAGTGTCGTCTCCGAGGCAGGCGTCGCGGTCGTTGCAGACGTTGTCGCCGTCGCTGTCACCGGTGGCGTCGTTGCCGACGCAGTCGTCGAGATTGCCGCAAATGCCGTCGAGGTCGGTATCACCGGTGCCGTTGGAGCCGAGGCACAGGTCGCGATCCGTGCAGAACCGGTCGTTGTCGGGGTCGCCTGTGGCGTCGTCGCCAAGACACAGGTCACGATCGTTGCAGACGCCGTCGGCGTCGGTGTCACCCGAGGCGTTGGCGCCCACGCAGGGGTCCTCGTTGTTACAGACGCCGTCGCTGTCGACATCACCGCTGCTATCGATTCCCCGACACAGGTCCAGCGCATCGCAGGTCCCGTCGCGGTCGGCGTCGGCGGCATCATCGCCGCCCGCGCACCTGTCGCAGCCATCGGCGACGCCGTCGCCGTCGCCGTCCAGCCGATCATCGAAGCCCTCGCACGTGTCGCAGGCGTTTGGAATGGTGTCGGCATCGGAATCAATCAGATCGTTGCCCAAACACACATCACAGGCGTTGGGCACGGTGTCACCGTCAGCGTCCAGAGCGTCGTTTCCCGTCAGGCAAATGTCACAGGCGTTGGGCACGGTGTCGCCGTCGGTGTCCTCGGCATCATTGCCGGTAATGCACACGTCGCGCGCGTCGCAGACGCCATCGCCGTCAGTGTCGGCCAGGTCGTCGGCGCCAGGACACACATCGCACACGTCCACCACGCCATCGGCATCGGTGTCGGCACCCGCCGGACAATCCTCACACGCGTCGGGTGTGCCGTCGCCGTCTTCATCCAGGGCATCGTCGCCGGCCGGACAGCGATCCCGGTCATCGCAGACGCCATCGCCATCGGTGTCGACCCCGGACAGCCCGGTACACCCAGATTCGCACACGTCGCCACTGCATACAT
>JAGWVZ010000143.1 GCA_018970625.1 Myxococcales bacterium
AGTCAGGCGCGTCGTCATACGTCGTTCGCGTCGGTGTACGTCACGCCCGAAATCGACGACAGCATCGTCATTGAGATCAACGAAAGTGATTTGCGCGTGGATACTTACCGTGCCTCCGGCTCGGGTGGTCAGCACGTCAACCGTACCGACTCGGCCGTCCGAATCACGCACATTCCCACGAATATCGTCGTGCAGTGTCAGAGCGAGCGTTCGCAGATCAAGAACCGCGCGACGGCCATGAAGATGCTGCGGTCGCGCATGTACGAGGAAGAGCTTCGTAAGCGCGAAGAGGCCGCCAAGGAGCTGCAGGCAAACAAGAGCGACATCGCGTGGGGCAGCCAGATTCGCAGCTACGTGCTGGCGCCGTATCAGATGGTCAAAGACCTGCGCACCGACCACGAGACGAGCGACCCACAATCGGTGCTCGACGGTGCGTTGCAGCCATTCATTCAGGCCTACCTGCTGAAGTTCGCAGGGGGTGAACCGCAAGACGAAGATCCCGCGTTCTAGCAAACCGATGGGGCAGGGCGGTGCGTTGAACCGACGACCGCCCTGTACCGCATGGAGTACGTGCCGATGTCCGATTCCGCTTCGACCGCTGTCCTTCCCTACCGTTCGCGCATGGATTCGCCCCTGCTTCAGGAGCGACTCGACAAGGCTGACGCCATGCGGGCGCAGGGCAAGCATCCGTTCGCCAATGGTTTTCTGGTTTCGAACAGCGCGGCTGACCTGTTTGCTGCCTACGGCGCGCTGACGCATGACGAGCTCGTGGCAGCCGAGAAAACGGTGGCGGTGGCGGGGCGCGTGCGGTTTGTGCGGCGCATGGGGAAGGCGCTCTTTATCAAGATTGCGGACCGTTCTTGTCGGCCCGGCGTGAAGCCAGGCTGGCTTGACACCGTGCCGACCGACGAGTTCCTGCAGATATTTGTGTCGCAGTCCGCTGTGGGCGAGGAGGCATTCGCGTTCCTCGGTGGTCTGGATCTGGGCGACATCATCGGGGTGCACGGCGGCCTGATGCGGACGAAGACGGGCGAGTTGTCGGTCGCAGCGACGCAGGTAGAGCTGCTGACGAAGGCGATTCGACCGCTGCCGGCGAAGTTTGGTGGGCTGCAGGACGTCGAGACGCGGTATCGGCAGCGTTACGTCGATCTGGTGCTGAACGAGGAGTCACGCGAGGTGTTTCTGACCCGGGTGGCGATTGTGCGCACGCTGCGTCGCTGGTTCGAGGACCGGGGGTATCTGGAGGTCGAGACGCCGATGCTGCACGCGACGCTGGGCGGTGCGAATGCCCGGCCGTTTACGACGCATCACAACGCGCTGGATATGGAACTTTACCTGCGAATTGCGCCGGAATTACACCTGAAGCGCTTGCTGGTAGGTGGTTTTGAGCGGGTTTTTGAGGTCAATCGCAATTTTCGTAACGAAGGGTTGAGCCGTCAGCACAACCCCGAGTTCACGATGCTGGAGTTCTACCAGGCGTACGCGACGTGCGATGATCTGCTGCCGATGACCGAGCAGCTGTTCATCGACATCGCGCACTCGCTGAAGCCGGTGGAGGCGACGCCGGCGGTGGACGAAGACGGCGTCGAGCAGGCGTTCATGGGTGTGCACCTTCGGGACGGCAAGCTGATGATTCGGCATGACGGCCACGATGTGTGTCTGGAGGGTCCGTGGAAGCGGTTCTCGATTCCGCAGGCGGCGGCCGACGTGCTGGGTGTGCCGGTCTCGGACGTGTGGAACATGGAGCTGCTGTTGCCGAAGTGCCGCGAGGCAGGAATCGACACGCGCGGCCTCGACGAAGGCGGGCTTATCTATGCGATTTTTGAGCACTTTGCTGAGAAGACGCTGATTCAGCCGACGTTTGTTATCGACTATCCGGCGTCCGTATCGCCCCTGGCACGTCGTCAGGATGGTGATCCGCGCCTGGTGGACCGGTTTGAGCTGTTCATGGCGGCGCGCGAGATTGCCAACGGCTTCTCGGAGCTGAACGATCCCGAAGACCAGTACGGTCGTTTTGCGGATCAGCTGGCGGCCAGGGACGCGGGCGCCGAAGAGACGATGCAGATGGACGAGGACTACATTCGCGCGCTGGAGTACGGCATGCCGCCGGCTGCTGGCGAGGGCGTTGGTATCGACCGTCTGGTGATGATGCTGACGGGCGCGGCGTCGATTCGTGACGTGCTTCTCTTCCCGCACATGCGGCCCGAATAGGGCGGCGACGGAGCGCATGGGCTACGAGACGTGGATCGGGTTGCGGTATCTGGTGTCGACGCGGGACGCGCGGCGGCCATCGATCATCACGATCATCAGTATGGTCGCGGTCGCGGTGGGCGTGGCGAGCCTGATTGTGGTGCTGGCCGTCCACGGTGGTTTTGAAGGTGACCTGCGCAACAAGATCCTGGCCACCAAAGCGCATGTGCTGGTGACGGGTGAGTCGTACGCACCCATCGACGACCCGACCGCCGCCCTGAACCTGCTCGATGAGCAGCGTCACGTGCTGGGCGCGGCCCCGTTCATTGAGAGTGAGCTGCTGATCACGTCGCGCACGAATTACACGGGCGTGGTGTTGCGCGGCATTGACCCCGAGCGGGTGGGCAGGACGTCGGATTTGCCGTCGAGTATTCGGGACGGGCAGTTTGACTGGTTGATGGACCCTGCAGCCGCGCAGCGTGCGGCGCCGCGCCGGCTGGGCGACCCCGAGATCGACGAGATGCTGCGCCGGCTGGACGAGCTGGAAGAGGCGCTCGAGGACCTGAACGGCAGTGGCAACGCGCTGGCCGATGGTTCTGCGCGCGGCGCTCTGGTGGAGCGCCCTTTTGACCGCGAAGCTGCCGACGGCGCTGGCCGGTCAGCGGACGACGCCACCGCCACGGTCGAAGGTTCGGCGCCGTTGCGCAGCGGCGCCATGCCTGATCTGGCCGCTCCGGGTGCGACGGCCGAGGATGTGCAGGCGATGCAGCGGTCGGCCATGCCCGGGCTGGCGCTGCCGGGCACGTCCGCGCAGGAGCTGCAGCAACAGCAGCAGCGCGAGCGTCAGGGATTACCGCCACTGCCAGAGCCGGGGGTCAACGCCGGAACGTACCCTCGCCCTGCACCGGTCCGTGAGCTGCCAGGCATGATTCTGGGCACCGAGATGATGGAAGTGCTTCATGTCGGCGTGGGGGACGTGGTCGAGCTGGTGTCGCCGGATGGACCGATCGGGCCTACGGGGCCGACGCCTACGGTGCGGCGTTTTCGCGTGGTCGCGGCGTTTTACACGGGGCTGTACGAGTTCGACAGCCACATGGCCTACATTACGCTGGAGGAGGCCCGCCGGTTTCTGATGATGGGAGAGTCCGAGGTCACCGGCATCGAGGTCCGGGTGGACAACCCCGACCACGTGGACTCGATTCGTCCGGCGCTTGAGGCGGCTCTGTCAGGGGCACAGCTCACCGGTCTGGAGCTTCGGGACTGGAAGCAGCTGAATTCCAGCCTCTTCTCGGCCCTGATGCTCGAGAAGCTGGTGATTGGTCTGCTGGTGATGATCATTGTGCTGGTCGCGAGCTTTGCGATCGTCTGCGTGTTGATCATGGTGGTGATTCAGAAGGGGGCCGAGATCGCGATTCTGCGCACGATCGGCACCAGCCAGTGGGGCATCGTCAGCATCTTTGTCGTGCAGGGGACGGCGATTGGCATGCTGGGAACGGCGGTGGGTGCGACGATCGGTCTGGGGCTGGTGTGGTTTGCGCAAACAAACGGAATTCCCCTCGACCCGGAAGTGTACTACATCGATCAGGTGCCACTGGAGATTCACACGGGCGACGTCGTGGCGATTCTGGCAGGGGCGGTTGCGTCGAGCATGCTTGCAACCCTGTATCCGTCTGTGCAAGCTGCTCGGCTCACGCCAGCAGCGGGCCTCCGTTACGAGTGAACGTGTCCACGCCTTCCACAGCATCTCCCCATCAGCCCGGCAGCCTGGTTCGAATCGAGGGTCTGACGCGCTCCTTCCAGAAGGACGGTCAGACGATCGACGTGCTGCGTGGCATCGACCTGTCGATCGCTGCCGGTGAGTCGGTGAGCATCATGGGTCGGAGCGGCGCCGGCAAGTCGACGTTCCTTCAGATTCTGGGCACGCTGGACCGTCCGACGGGCGGCAAGGTGTGGGTGGACGGCAACGACGTGTTCGCGATGAAAGAGAAGGCGCTGTCGTCTTTCCGAGGGCAGAGCGTCGGGTTCGTGTTTCAGTTTCACCACCTGCTGCCAGAGTTCACCACGCTCGAAAACGCGGCGATGCCCGCGCTGATCGCGCGGGTTCCGAAGTCAGAAGCGCATGGCAGGGCGCGGGATATGCTGGAGCGTGTGGGGCTTTCTCACCGTCTGGGGCACCGTCCGGGTGAGCTTTCGGGCGGCGAGCAGCAGCGTGTGGCGCTGGCGAGGGCGCTGGTCATGCGTCCCCGCCTGATTCTGGCCGACGAGCCTACGGGCAACCTGGACGACGAGACGGGGCGCTCGATTATGGAATTGCTGACGGAAGTGAACGAGCAGCTGGGTGCCGCGCTGGTCGTGGTCACTCATAACCCATCGCTGGCGGCTCGCATGCGTCGTCGGCTGGTGATGGATGCGGGTCGTCTGATCTCGGATGCCCGCGGCGAGACGCGCCCCGACGAGGGTCTGAGTGCGGAGTTGAAACCCGCATGAGGCGTCTGATTCTGTTGATTCTCTGGGCATTGCCGCTGGTGTTTGGTCCTGTCGCCGTGTGGTTTACCCCGGCGAGTGTTCATGCGCAGGCGGCTCAGTTTCGGGTGGCCGAGGTTCGTATTGCCGGCAATGTACGCGTCGAGACCGAGGCGATTGTCCGGCGGGTGCAGATGCCTGCCGGAGCCCTGGTGGGCAATGTAGAGCTGGGGGATGCGCTTCGCCGCGTGTACGCGCTGGGTTTCTTTGACGACATTGAGATAGACGCAGAGATGACGTCGGACGGCGCGATTCTGACGTTTGTCGTCGTGGAAAAACCGTCGATTCGGCAGATCTCGTTCGAGGGCAATGACGCGCTCGACGATGAGGAGCTGCTCGAGGATCTGGGGGTCCGTGGCGGGCAGATTCTGGACCGTTCACGGGTAAGGGCAGCTGAGACAAGCATCGCCGATGCGTATCGCGAGAAGGGATTTTATCTGGTGAACGTGCGCAGCGAGGTCGTGCCGGTGAGCGCTGCCGAGATCGACGTGGTGTACCACGTGGAGGAATCGGACAAGGTGCGCGTGTCGCGGGTGACGTTCATTGGGAACACGGCGATTCCGGACAGTGAAATCCTGGGGTTCATGGAGACCCGACCGGGTTCGCTGCTGTCGTTTCTGACTCAGTTTGGCAGCTTCAAAGAGGCATCGTTTCAGACAGACCTGCAGCGAATTCGGTTCCTGTACTACGACCGCGGTTTTCTGGATGTGACGGTCGCGGATCCGGTGCTCGAGCTGGCGCGCGATCGCTCGAGTCTGTACATCACGATCACGGTCACCGAGGGGGACCAGTATCGGGTGAGCGACGTGAGTGTTTCGGGCGACATGTTGAGCTCGCAGGAAGAGCTGATGGAGCTGGTGCGGCTGGCGCCCGGTGAGATGTTCCGTTCTTCGCAGGTGCGCGAAGACATTGAAGCGATCACGGGTGTTTTCCGCGATGCCGGGTATGCGAACGCGAACGTCAACATGCTGACGCGTCAGGACGAAGGCGACCTGACGATCGGTGTGCAGTACGACGTGGACAAGGGCGAGCTCTGCTACGTGGGCCGCATTGAGTTCATCGGCAACACCCTGACGCGGGATCGGGTGCTGCGCCGTCAGATGGCGATTCAGGAGGGCGAGTTGTACTCGGGGCGCGGGATTCGGAACTCCGAGGCGTACCTGCGTCAGCTGGGTTTCTTCGAGAACGTGACGATTCGTGAGGTGCCACAGGCGGGCAACGCGCAGATGATCGACCTGCAGGTAGAGGTCACCGAGCGTCCAACGCGCTCCTTTCAGGTGGGTGCGGGCTTCTCGTCGGTGGACAGCTTTATTGCGACGGCACAGATCAGCGAAAACAACCTGTTGGGTCGCGGCCAGAGCCTGACGCTGAATGCGATGCTGAGCGCGGTGCGGACCACGTTCGTGCTGTCGTTTGTAGAGCCGTTTCTGTTCGACACGCGGCTGCAGCTGGGCGTGGACCTGTTCAATCGGCAGCTGGTGCTGTCGAACTTTGAGCGGCAGTCGATGGGCGCTGCGCTGAACCTTGGTTATCGACCGTTCTTCGATCATTCGTTCTGGCGTAACTTTACGGTTTCACTGGGGTATCAGGTCGAAGAGGTGCGGCTGGTGGAAGGCGGCCGTTTTGGCCGGGTGGACTCTCCCCTGTTGACGCGGTACACGGGCGGTCTGACGTCGAGTGTGACGGCCGGGCTGTCGTTGGACCGTCGCAACGACCGGATTCTGACGACCCGTGGCTTCTTTCAGGCGCTGAACGTCGAGCTCGCCGAGAGCGTCATTGGTTCTCAGAACGAGTTTTTTAGATTTCGTGGCATCTCGCGCTGGTATCAGCCGTTCGCCAACGCACGAAACTGTCCCACACAGGACGCGGTGACAGGGGCCGGTCGCGGTGCGCTGTGTCGATTTGCCGCACAGACGGTCGCGCGCCTGAACCTGGAGGTCGGCTATGTGGGCTCTACGACCACCCAGCGCGATGTCCCCATCTACGAGCGCTTCTTCTCGGGTGGTCCCAACAGCGTGCGCGGTTTTGAGCGCCTGACCCTGTCTCCGCTCGAACCCGTAGGCCAGCGACAGTCTCCGGATTCGGCCCTGCGCTTTCTGAACGTGGGCGGTCACAAGGAGATCATCATCAACGTCGAGCTCGAGTTCCCGCTGGTGAATGCGATTGGCATTCGCGGCGTCCTGTTTGCGGATGCGGGCAACGCGCTCGCGCAGGATTCACCCTACACCCTTCGGTTTGACTTTATGGACCCCGCCGCGGCGAATACGCTTCGCACCTCGTTGGGCTATGGTTTCCGCTGGCGTAGTCCGATCGGCCCGCTGCGTTTTGAGTGGGGTTATCCCCTGTCCCAGAGAGCCGGAGAGCGCGGCTCGGTGTTTGAATTCAGTATTCAGAACTCGTTCTGATCCACGTATCTTCAGGGAGAGCACCATGTATCGTTTTCTTGCCCGCCTTGTTGTCGCCGCTGCGCTGCTTGCCACGCCAACGGCCGTTGCGTTTGCCCAGAGTTCAACCGCGCCCGTGGCCATTGGCATGGTGGACCTGCAGCGTGCGCTGAATGAAGTCGAAGAAGGTCAGGCGGCTCGTACGCGCCTTGAAGCCGAGTTTGCCCGGCGTCAGGAAGCGCTGGCCACGCAGCAGACCGAGCTCGAGACCTATGGTCGTGAACTCGAGGCCAGCATGAGCATGTTGACAGAGGAAGCCGCCCGCGAGCGCTATGTCGAGTATCAGGAGCGCGCGATGGCTCTGCAGCAGGGCATGGAACAGATGCAGGTAGAGCTGGCGCAGGCCGAAGCAGAGGCGACGGGAGAAATCTTTGAGCGCATGGTGGTCATTGTTGGCGAAATCGCCACGGAGCGTGGATATACTGTTGTGGTCGAGAAATCGACGATCGTCTTCGCCGCAGATGGCCTGGAGTTCACCGATGAGCTTATCCGTCGGTACAACGACCGTTATTGAACACCAGAGGGCCGCTGCGCTGCGGCAACGGGGGACTATGAGCATGTCGCAACTATCGCAGCGGTTTCAGGGTTCGTGTGGATGCCTCGTGATGCTCGCTTCGCTGTCGGGCTGTGACGCCGTCACGTCGTTGCTGGGACTCGGCTCCGAGGGCTCTTCCGAGGTCATGGAAGGCTCGGCCACACCGGACGCCGGCCCCTCGGCTTTGCCCGAGACAGAACCGAACGACTCTCTGGCGCAAGCGCCCAACGTACAGGTGGGCCGCACCTATACCGGCACGCTGGCTGCAGGCGATCTGGACATGCTTCGTCTGGGTATGGGCACGCCTGTGGCGCTGACGCTGACCTCCACGGGTGAATCCGAGTTCTTTGTGACGTCGCCGACCGACGGTGCGCGTCGTCGCTACCTGCTGTTACCCAATCTGCCGTTGACGCTGGCTGCGGT
>JAGWVZ010000144.1 GCA_018970625.1 Myxococcales bacterium
ATGCCAATTTGCAGAAGGCTGATTTGCGAGAGGCGAAGGGAGAACGCACGCGGCTGCAGGGCGCGGATCTGACCAGCGCGAGGCTGGATTTCGCGAGACTGACCAGCGTGGATTTGACGAATGCGACGCTGAGCGGCGCAAAGCTGAGCCGCGCGAGGCTGAATCACGCTACGCTGAATGGCGCTGACCTCACACATGCTCACCTTTCGGATGTGCTTCTGAACAATGCTGACCTGACATCGGCAAACCTGATGAACGCGACGCTCAAACGTGCTGATCTCACAGGTGCGACACTGACCGGGGCGAACCTGACAAATGCGCAGCTTCACTACGCGCGCCTGACGAATGTCGTCTTGCTGAAGACTTGCCTTAAATGCGCGCAGTTGGAGGGTGCAGTCCTGACCGGTGTGATCGCGGACGATGAGACCTGGGACGGCGCAATTCTGGATAACAGACTTACAGCGGCTGGCGCTCGGCCCTGATCGCGGTCGGTGCTCTGGTGTTCGTTCGCTCGGCGATGTTGCACAGCGCGGTGTGACCGTTTCGACAGGTGCGCGTGTAGCCTGGGTACGGACTGCACCGGGTGGGGGAACGGTGTGAGCGCTGACCGAACCGCACCTGTACGCCGTGGCGAGGTGCTGCAAGCGACAGGTTAACCAACGGTGCCACTACGGCCGGACCGGGCGCGGTACGATGCAGGGACCACAAGATGCACAGGAAAAAAGAAATGCACCGAAACGTTGAACCGAAAAAGACCGTCGATCGTTCTACAGCGACCAGACGCATCAGGGCGGTGTTATCTCGTTCATCTTCGCAACCGAAATAGGAGAATGCCCCATGACCTTCATCAGCAACGCCATTTTGGCACGTGGTATCACACTGCTTCTATCGACCCTGATTGACCTCTGTCAGCCATCGCCGAGGCAGGGAACGACCATGCCAGACCTGCCCCGCCTACCCTGGCAATCCAGTCAACAAAGCGCCGAGGGTGCATTGGGGCAAATATCGCACGGTGTGCCGAGCCATCAATTTTCATTCGCAGTGCCCAAGGTTGCGATCGCGAACAGCAAGGTTGAGCATTGTTCGCCGTTCGCGCCGGATGTTACGCGCGGTTTGGGTACCCATTTCAGCTGAGTCAGGCTCTGGAGTGCTGGCCCGAGTGTTGACTCAGAACGTTGTTGAATCGTTACTGTATAAAAAAAAATCACAAAGGATGGTGCTATGTCGCGCAGTCTCTCCGTTGCCGCCTTTCTCTTGTCTCTGGTGTGTGCAAGCTGTTGTGACCATCCGGACGAGTACAGCTGTGCATATGATCCGTATGGTTCGGCCTTGCCGGAGATGCCGCCGCCCATTCAACACCCGGTTTCGTATCACGCTCAGGACACGATGGCATGGTGCTGGGTTGCGGCCGCAAAGATGATGGTTGAGTATTACACTGGGCAGGCCGCACCCGATCAATGTCAGATGCTCGAGGCCGCCTATGGCGCGCCCTGCTGCTCCATGACCGAGTCCTGCACGCGAACAGGACATATTTCCGAAATTCAGGGGCTTATTCATGGGTACTCGGGTCTGTTCACTACGGTGGCGCCGCCCGTCACTGCCGTTGCGCTCTACGACCTGCTCACCTTCGGTCCGCTGGTGATTCACACCAATCAGGGAGCAGGACACTTTGTGGTTGCCACGGGCATGTGGTTCATGTCGAGCCCCGCTGGGCCGGTCGCCATGGTTCAGATCAATGATCCTTACTTTGGGCAATATGAGGTGGATTATCCGTCGCTTGCGAGTTCATGGACGGTTGTCCTCCACGCCATGTAACTTCATTTATTCTCCAAATCTGGCGATCGGAAGAGTGAGTTATGGTTGTCGCCCACGGCAATCCCGATGGTATTTGAACGAAGCGAAAAGGGCTCCATTCGGGGTCCCGAAACGTACTCGACAGGCCCCTCTTCTTCGTCATATGAATCGGTCTGCACGTTAGACGCGAGGGACATCATTGCGTTGATCACCCTGAGGTAGCAAAATGGCGAGCGAAAATCAGGCGCGATCCGGTGAGAGCCCTGTACCGACCCATACGACAAATGGGCAGGACAACACGCGTGACGAACGTATCAATCTCGAAGATGCCAATCTCGAAGGGGCCCATATGGAGGACGCTGCACTGTCCTATGCACGTCTGACGCGGGCGAATCTGCACTGCGCAATTCTGGACGGCGCCGAGCTGACTGGCGCGAGCCTGAACGGAGCAGATCTCTGGGATGCGTATCTTCGTGCGACGAATCTGGCTCATGCCGATCTCTCGCACGCGAGCCTGCTGCTTTCCGTGCTCCGCGGGGCGAACCTTGGCAACGCGAGGCTGGTGGGTGCAGACCTGACGGAGGCAGACCTGACGGATGCAGATTTGACCGGTGCAGACCTGACGGAGGCAGACCTGACGGACGCAGACCTGACCGGTGCGAACCTCACACGCGCAAACCTGACGCGCGCAAACCTGACACGCGCAAACCTGAGCAATGCGATACTGACCGGCGCGGACCTGACCGGTGCGAACCTTACCTATTCGACACTGAGAAGGCGAACCAACCCACCACCCGAATAATCAAAATTATATTTTTACCGCCGGCATCCGCAACGCAACGCAGGCAGGGTAACAGTCCTGTCCGGCATTCGCGACGTTGTTCACGCGGTTTAGCCGTGACCTGAGCCTGTTGTGTTGAATGGAGGATGACCTTGATGTGGCACATGAGAACAAGGATGGATGTACGCTTCAATCTGCTCGCGCTGGCTGTGGTGATGGCGTCGCCCGTCATAACGCTGGCTGATTATCCGCAGGAGAACGAGGGCGACGAAACGCCAGCGCGGGTAGAACAACGGGTGAGAGTGGTGGCCGGTGACCCCGAGGGTTGGCTGGTGGTCGGCGGTGAACAGCGTGGTGCGTCGGGTGAGCAGACAACGTGGGCTGTTCGCACCCGGGATGGCGGCGCGACCTGGGAGCCCGCCTTGCTGCCAGCGGTGCCGTCGCATGAGATTGTGGACCTCGAGCTGGTGGATGGTGTGTTGTACGGCATGACACAGTGGTCGTTTGCTGGGTTGGGCGATGTATCGGTGTTCCGGAGTGACGATGCAGGGTACTCGTGGACATGGATGGCGAGTCTGGAGCGTCCGCACCATCCGACGCTTGCGGTGGATATGGTGTGGTCGGACCGCTGGCAGGGCACCATTCGCCAGGCATGGGAGAACGTAGAGGACGAGTGCTGGTTTGCGGACTACATCAGCGATGATGGTGGTTATTCGTGGCAGGCCGGTGTGGCGCAAGCATGCCAGGAAATCTATGAGGTAGATGGTTTTGGCCGCAGTGGGGGCTGGGAAGTGACGGCCAGCGGATTTCATGACGGGAGTGACGCCGTGCAGGCACTGCGGGTCACCGAATTCACGGAAGAGCTGTCGGACGGAACGCTGTCGGCCAATCGAAGTGAACAGTCTGTGACGTTGCGTCCTGCCCGGATCGCTTCGTCGGGTGAGTATGGATATGTGCGGGAGGGTGCCGAGGTCGTGGAGGTAACGAGCGGAGTTCAACTGCGAACGCTTCGAGTGATCGAGGCCAGGTTGGACACCGACACTGACGGTCGACTGCGCGCGAGTGTGGGTGCACAACACGGCACGCCGCGATGCGCGGGTGATAGTGCGGTACCTGATGTTGCGGTGACGGTATGGGTAGAGGCCGCTGACCTGCTGCCCCTGGTCACGCAGGAGGCGGTCTGGGAGGGCGACGACGGCTCTCGGCTGGTGCTGGACGCCGGTGCGGTGCTCGAGCGCTCTGACGGCGGTGAGTGGCGTTATTCGTTCCTGGAGGGGCCTCTGGGTCATGCGGCCCTCTCGATCGCCTTGCCTGACGTGCCGGTAACGGTCGCCGATCGGTTTGTGCCTGCTGCACCCGATGGTGTTACCGAAGGCGGCAGCGATAGCTCCGCGAGTGTCGTATCGCAGTGGGGCACGGTGTCGCTGCTGGGCCACTCGATCGCATGGCCAGCCCCCGAGAACGATGGTTATGCGTCACTACTTGGTGCGTGGGATATGGCGACGGTGAGTGCCGACGGTACGACGGCGACCGTTCATGACGGGTGCGCCCACGCTACAATGCGACTTTTGGAAGGGTTTGATGGCAGCGGCATGTCGGCGTTGGGCGCATTCGGCAGCGGACTGGGTGGTGCAACAGAGCTTCCCTCGGGCGTGACCTTGCAAGACCTTGAGCGACGACGCGTGGCGACCGTCACGCAGGCGATCGTTGTGGGTGGCTCAGGTGGTGCCGGCGGTTTTGGTTTGGGGATGGGCTACGGGAGCGCTGCGTCAGGGCCGCAGGTGCTCGGTGATGGCCGCATCTGCGACGCGCTGGCGGGGCGTTGGTTCGAGCTGGCAGCGGGCGAGCCGTGGATGCTCTGCTGGGAGTGAAAGTGCACCCGACAGGTTTGCGCCCTGCACATTCACGCCTGACAGGTTGGCGTTCGTCAGGTTGGCGTTCTCAAGGGTTGAGCCTTCCAGACACGCGCCCTGCAGGTTCACACCCGGCAGGTGTGTGTCCTCGAGATCGACATTGACCAGATTCTCATACGGACGCAGCAGCATGACAGGGGGTTTCCATCTTTCCATGGCCCTTTCTCCCGGGTTAGTCAGCACGCAGTTGCCTGCCGGGGGAAAGAACGCCGCGACTGCGCTTCGGTTTTACTTTTCTGTGCGGTATCGCCGCTTGACACACATGCGCCTGAATGTGCAGTTTGCCGTACCACAATGTGGCTTTGTTTCGGGGTATTACACACGGTCGCGTGTGTCGCACTCGTCACCGCAAGGGTACGCCATGACTGATTCTCGCCATCCGCTGAGCCCACCACCTGCGCCCGAGGCTGCGCCGAATGCGTACGGCGATGTGCGTCGCCTGCTGCCGCAGCTGCCCGGGCGTACCGCCGCCCTGCTATTGACCGGTCTGGTGGGCGCCTGCAGCGTTCCGGGCGCGCCGGGCGAAGTGGCTCAGCCGGGCAGCGGCGAGCCGATCGCGGTGCCCGAGGGACTGCCAGAGCCCGAGCCGGGAATGGGCAGCGGCGTGGGTTCGCAGCCCGGGGAGGGTTCGCAAGGGCCGGGCGCCGAGGGTTCTGCTGCCGGCGCGTCCGGGGTGCATGACCCCGAGGGCTCTGGCGTGAGCGGTTCGCCTGAGGTTGGCGACGCCGCGTTGCAGCACGCTGCAGGTCATCCGGTAAAGCCGGACGAGGTGCGTCAACGAGAGCCGGTGCCGGTGTACGGGTTGCCACCCGGCCCGCCGCCACCACAACCGCCGCCCGTGCAGCCCTACGGCGTGCCCGTTCCCCCTCCCGAGCCGCCGCTGGTCCCCACGCCCATCGAGCCCGGCGGTGGGCCCGGTGGTGGACTCGGCGACCTGCCGCCGCTCGAAGGCTCGGGCGTCGACGCCGGGACCATGCTTCCGTCAACCGGCGCCTACGGCGCGCCGCCGGCGCTGCGCAGTCCGCGTCCCTGACGCTGGGTCGCCGCACGATTCGTTGCCGCGCCTGGCCGGGCCTGATTCAACAGCGTCTCAGGCTGCTGCCAACATGTCTCTGGCCACGCTTGCTCCAGCGACGACCATCGTGTAGAGGCGCGGAAACATCAGGAGAGTCCCGCCCATGCTCTTCAATACGATCAGCTTCTGGATCTTCCTGTTGCTCGTCTGGACGGCGTACTTCGCCTTGCCCATGCGCCGACGATGGTGGGTCTTACTTGTTGCGAGCCTGTATTTCTACATGGCGTGGCGGCCCGAGTACGTGCTGCTGCTGATCTGGAGCGCGCTGATCGACTTTGTCGTCGCGAAGCAACTGCACCACACCGCGCACCGCTTTCGTTGGTTGCTAGGCAGCCTCGTGTCGAACCTCGGGCTGTTATTTGTCTTCAAATACTGGGATTTTGCACAGCAGAGCTTCTCGGATGTGCTCGCGCTGGCCGGTGTGCAGTGGACACCTACCAATCTCGGGCTGCTGTTGCCGGTCGGCATCTCGTTCTACACCTTTCAGACCCTCTCCTACACGATTGACGTGTACCGGGGCACGCTGGCCGTGGAGCGCAACTGGATGCGCTTTCTGCTCTTCGTCTCGTATTTCCCGCAGCTCGTGGCGGGCCCCATCGAGCGAGCGTCGAATCTTCTGCCGCAGCTGGCGGCAGGGTCGCGCCTTGACGGAGGCCGCGTCGTCAGCGGCCTGCAGCTGGCCATGTGGGGGCTATTCAAGAAGACCGTCATCGCTGACCGGCTCGGTGTGTACGTCGATGGCATTTACCTGGCGCCCGAACAATACAATGGCCCCACCCTTCTGGTGGCTACCTGGGCGTTTGCGTTCCAGATTTATTGCGACTTTTCGGGTTATACCGATATCGCCATCGGGGTGAGTCGAACCTTCGGCTTCGAGCTCATGAAGAACTTCGATGCGCCGTATTTATCCACCAGCATCCGTGACTTCTGGCGCCGATGGCACATGTCGCTCTCTACCTGGCTGCGCGACTACCTTTATGTGAGCCTCGGCGGTAATCGTGGCGGCGAATGGAACACCTACCGTAACCTTTTTCTGACGATGCTTCTTGGCGGGTTGTGGCATGGCGCGAGCTGGAACTTTGTGATCTGGGGCGCGCTGCACGGCACGTTTCTGGCCGTCTCGCGGGCCACGCTGGACCACCGCGACCGCTGGCTGGCGAGCTCGCCGGTGCCTTCGTGGCTCTCGAACGCATTTCGCGTTGTGGTGACGTTTCACCTTGTCTGCTTTTGTTGGATATTCTTTCGCGCTGCCACGTTCAGTGACGCTCTGGGAGTGCTCGAAGGCCTGACCACGCGCATGGAAGGCATGCCCTTTATTGCTCCCATCGTCTTTACACAGGCCGGCTTTGGCATTCTGCTGCTGACGTTTGTCGACGTCGTCGCGCGTCGCAAACCGGTCTGGTGGCAGCGTGCGCAGGAGTCCGACCGCGTGCGTATGGTCGCCTGTGCGGTGTTGTTGGCGTTCGTTTTTCACCTCGGCATAGAGTCCGATGCCCAGTTTATCTACTTCCAGTTCTGATGGGTCGCCAGCTGCGCACCTGCGCCGAGCCCTGATCTTCGGGTTGGGTGTTCTGGCGTTGCTCGCGGTGTTGGATCGCATCGCGGGCTTTGTGCTCGACCGGTGGTTCGAGAATTCTCGAGCGGGCGAAACCGCCGGGCTTGTCAACCTGGTGCTGGAGTCGGCCCAGCAGGCCGACGTGATCATCTTTGGCAGCTCCAGAGCGCGCCATCATTATGACCCTGCGGTGATCGAAACTCAGCTGGCAGGGCGTTCGGTATTCAACGCGGGAGCGAGCGGACAGTCGTTGCCTTACGCCCGCGTGGTGCAGCGACTTTTGTACCAGCGTGGCGCGCGACCCGACTGCGTTGTGCTTCATCTGGACGTGCACGCGATGTATGCGCCTGTGCACGGTCGAGTGGCCAGCCTGCGGCCCTACGCTGGACAGGACCGCGAAGCCGATTCGATTTTTCGTGAACAGATTCCATGGTTTGACCTCAAACGTCACGTTGCGCTCTGGCGCTACAACTCGATGTCACTCTCGTTGCTCATGAATATTGGCAAACGAGATGCCATTGGCCAGGGATTTGAAGCCCTGACGGGGTCTCGCGAGGTCCTGCAACAACCCGAGGATAGCAGCAGACGCCTGGGTGTTGATGACCCGCGACTTCCTATGGATGCGCAGGCGCTGGAGTATCTTGGGCGCATCGTAACCGACGCGCAGGCTCACGGTGCGAAGGTCGTACTTTTGAGTGGCCCCCGACATGACCTCCGCCCTGACGGCAGGCTGCTGTTCAATCCACACCGTGACTTCATGCGGGAAGATCTGACCCGGGCGGCGGCGACGTGGGGCGTGCCGTACACGGACGTTCACGAACGCGAGTTTCCGGCGTTGCAGGCCGCTGACCTGTGGGCTGACTCTGGTCACCTGAACGCTGAAGGGGCCACTGCCTTCTCTGAGATAGCGGCAGGTTTCATTGCGTCGGGGTGTGCGGCGCCCTGAAGGGTCAATCGCCTTTTCG
>JAGWVZ010000145.1 GCA_018970625.1 Myxococcales bacterium
GCGAGAGAAGCGCACGGCGGGTGCGACCACGGATGCAGCCGATATGACGGCGCAGACAGCCGCTCTGCAGGCGGAGTACGACAAGCGAATCGCCGCAGCGCGCACCGAGGCAGCAGCGATTCGTGACGAGATACGGGAAGAGGCGCGCGTCCGCGAAGAGTCGATTCTCTCGGAGGCGCGGCAACGTGCATCGGAGATCACGAGCGCAGCGTCGAAGGCCACGGCGACTGAGCTGAGTGTTGCGCGTAGCCAGATGGAGGCGCGTGCCGAAGAGCTGTCTCGTGCGATTGCCAGCCGCATCCTTCCGCAGGCGTGAGGAGCAACCGATGAATGCAATGATCCGTATGGCGACCCCGGTGATGGTGGCGCTGCTGATGGTTCCCGCGACGGCGATGGCCGCAGACGGTGCGGCCCCGGACTGGGGCCGTCTGGTCAGCGCCATCGTGAACTTCTCGATTTATCTGGCCATTCTGGTGAAGTTTGGTCGCGGTCCGGTGCTGGCCTTCTTCGCGGGTCGCCGCAGTGGCCTTCTGGCCCGCGTGGAAGCAGCGGCAAAGACGCGCGCCGAAGCTGAGGCGGCTCTTGGTGCCCTGAAGGCGAAGGTGGATGGACTGGAAGGCGAACGCAAGACGCTGCTGGCCGAGACCCGGGAGCTGGCTGAGCGGGAGCGCGAACGCGTGATCGCAACGGCAGAATCCCAGGCTGAAAAGATGCTGCGGGACGCGAAGTTGCAGGCCGAAGCCCAGGCCGCCGCGGCCGCCGAGGAATTCCGTATGGAGCTGGTGGATCGCGCCATGAAGCTGGCTCAGGCCCGTCTGTCGAGCGAAGCTGGCGAGGTTGCCCGTCGTCGCTGGGTAGAGAACGGTATCAAGTCACTTCAGGCCGGCGCGGTCGCGCGAGCCTGATCGTATTGCTCTGTCTGGACAGAGCCGGCGCCTGGTGCGACGCTCTGCCTTTGCTCTCTTCTGAATCCTTACAGGACCCACACGCTTCACAGGCGGCCGTGGAAACCCGGAGAACCACCTCATGTCACAGGCGACCGTAGCCATCCCCTGGGCGCAGGCGCTACTCGACATCTCGGTCGCGAAGAACGAACTTCGCGTCGCTCGCGGATGGCTCGATGAGCTGGCCGGCCTCATGGCCAACGCCCCGGATCTCCGGAGTGCTTTTGGCAACCCCACTGTGTCGGTCGCGGAACGGAAGGGCATCCTTCAGGAGTTGGCGACCCGGCTCAACTGGTCCGTAACGTTCCGCAATTTCGTTTATCTGCTGAACGACCGCCGTCGGCTCGGCTACGTGCCTGCCATGGCGCGCGAGTTTCGTCGTCTGGCCGATCAGCACGAGGGAATTGTGCGGGCCACGGCGCGCACAGCCGTAGCGCTGGACAGCGTGCAGGTGGCGCTATTGCGCAACGCATTGCAGAACCTCACGGGCCGCAAGGTCGAAGTGGAACAGTCAGTCGAACCAGGCCTCATCGGCGGCCTGCAGGTCAATATTGACGGTCGCGTGTACGACACGACCGTCCGCGCGCAACTCGATGGGTTGCGTCAATCTATTTTGAAGGAACTTCGCTGACGCGCGACCCCGAACGTACGCGCCAGACACCAGTTGAGGAGCTCATGGGTATCAACGTCGAAGAAATCAGCCGGATCATCCGCAAGCAGGTCGAAGACTACGACACCAAAGTCGAAATGTCGGAGACCGGCTCTGTTATCTCTGTCGGTGACGGTATCGCCCGCATCTATGGCCTTGAGAAGGCCATGGCAGGCGAGCTGCTGGAGTTCCCGTCGTCCGCTGGCGGTGAGTCCATCTACGGCATGGTGCTCAACCTGGAGGAAGACAACGTCGGCGCTGCGCTGCTGTCGAACGCCTCGACCATCCGTGAGGGCGACCCGGTTCGCCGCACCGGTCGCATCGTGGAAATCCCGGTTGGTCCGGCCATGGTCGGTCGCGTCGTGAACGCGCTCGGTCAGCCGATTGACGGCAAGGGCCCCATCAACAGCCCGCATACCCGCCGCGTCGAAGTGAAGGCCCCGGGCATCATCAAGCGCAAGTCGGTGCACGAGCCCATGCAGACCGGCCTGAAGGCCATTGACGCGCTGGTGCCCATCGGCCGCGGTCAGCGCGAGCTGATCATCGGCGACCGTCAGACGGGCAAGACCGCCGTCGCCATCGACGCGATCATCAACCAGAAGAACGAGAACTCCAAAGAGAAGCCCTGCTACTGCATTTATGTGGCGGTGGGCCAGAAGCAGTCCACGATCGCTCAGGTCGTCGAAAAGCTCCGTGAAAACGGCGCCATGGACTACACCGTGATCGTCGCCGCGACCGCTATCGAAGCCGCCCCGCTGCAGTATCTGGCTCCCTATACCGGCGCTGCCATCGGCGAGTACTTCCGCGACAGCGGCCAGCACGCCCTGATTGTGTACGATGACCTGTCCAAGCAGGCCGTTGGTTATCGACAGCTCTCGCTGCTGCTTCGTCGTCCGCCCGGACGCGAAGCCTATCCGGGAGACGTCTTCTACATCCACAGCCGCCTGCTCGAGCGCGCGTGCAAGATGTCCGACGAAGAAGGCGCAGGCTCGATGACCGCCCTGCCGATCATCGAGACCCAGGGCGGTGACGTCTCGGCCTACATCCCGACCAACGTTATCTCGATCACCGACGGTCAGATCTTCCTGGAGACCGACCTCTTCTACGCCGGTATCCGTCCCGCTATCAACGTGGGTATCTCGGTTTCTCGCGTCGGTGGTAACGCTCAGATCGGCGCCATGAAGCAGGTCGCCGGCTCGCTGCGTACCGACCTCGCCCAGTACCGCGAAATGGCTGCGTTCGCACAGTTCGCATCCGACCTCGACGCCGCCACCCAGGCGCAGCTCGCTCGTGGCCAGCGCATGACCGAGCTCCTGAAGCAGAAGCAGTTCTCGCCGCTTCCGGTCGAAAAGCAGATCGTCATCATCTTCGCTGGTGGTAACGGCTACGTGGACTCGCTGCCGGTGGCCTCGCTCGGCCGCTACGAATCCGAACTGTTCGCATTCGTGGAGTCAAAGTACTCACAGCTCTTCACGGGCATCAAGGCCAAGAAGAAGCTCGATGACGAGCTTCGCGGCCTGCTCAGGAAGGCACTCGACGAATTCAAGGGGCAGTTCAAGGCCTGATCCGGTGGTAACCGGCCGCCACGCCGGGTGAACCGATTCGTACCTCTTTGCTCGTAGAAGGCGCACATGGGCAGCCTGAAGCATATCCGCAGCCGAATTAAGTCGGTTGAAAACACTCAGAAGATCACCAAAGCCATGAAGCTGGTGGCCGCCGCTCGTCTGCGGCGCGCCCAGGACGCGGCTACGGCAGCTCGCCCCTACGCCGCGAAGATGCGCGAAGTCATCGCCTCGCTCGTGGCCGAGGTGGAACCTGATTCCAACCCCCTGTTCCAGAAGGCCGAGACGCCCCGTACGCTGCTGCTGGTCCCTATGACCAGCGACCGTGGATTGTGCGGCGCGTTCAACTCAAGCCTGCTGCGACGCGTTGAAAAACTGCTGCGTGAACAGGGCGCTGCCTATCAGCAGATCCGCGTGGCCTCGGTCGGGCGCAAAGGCCGCACCTACTTCCGGCGCCGTGATGTGAACGCTGATGTCGACACCGCTTCGCTGGTGGCCGGCGCCAATCAGGCCTCTGCTGCCACGTTTGCCAAGGAGCTCGTCCGACTGTTCTCTGAGACGGAAGTCGATGAAGTCTGGCTGGTGTACAACGAATTCAAAAGCGCGCTCACGCAGATCGTGACCGTTGAGCCACTGCTCCCGCTCTCGCCCGAATCGTTCGCGGTCGGTGATGCTTCGGCCACTGAATCCGAAAATGTCGCGCCGGAACGTCTGTACGAGCCCGGCCGTCAGCAGCTGCTCGACGCCCTGTTGCCTCGCTACATCGAGAGCCAGATCCTGCGGTCACTTCTGGAGTCGCAGGCATCGGAAATGGGTGCTCGTATGACGGCCATGGACAACGCGTCGCGCAACGCCAAAGAGCTCATCGTCAAGCTCAAGCTCGACATGAACCGCGCGCGACAGTCCGCCATTACCACCGAACTTATGGAAATCACGGCCGGTGCTGAAGCCCTCAAGGGCTGAGCCCGCATCCCTACGGAGTCATCGTTATGAACCAGGTCGCAACCAAAAACGGTCGCATTCTGCAGGTCATCGGACCGGTCGTTGACGTCGCTTTCGACGGCACCGAACTTCCACAGATCCTCAGCGCGCTCAAAGTCACCAACCCTTCCATCTCCGCCGAACCGTGGAACCTCGTCCTGGAGGTCGCCTCGCACCTCGGAGAGAACGTCGTTCGCACCATCTCGATGGATGCCACCGACGGTCTCGTTCGCGGCATGGAAGTCATGAACACCGGCTCGCCCATCAGCATGCCCGTCGGGCGTGAAGTGCTCGGTCGCATCCTCAACGTCGTGGGTGACCCCGTCGACGAGCTGCGCGTGTTCCGCATGAAGGACGGCTCGATGATGCGCGGCTTCGCGGCCGGCGAGACCGACACCGAAGTCATCATCAAGCAGATGGACCCCAAGCACGTGCACAACCGCTCGGAAGTCCGTGTGGCCAAGGCCAGTATCGCCGAAGAACTCAAGACCGAAGCGACCCTGTTCAAGCCGATCCACCGCCCGGCACCTGATTTCAAGGACCTCGACACCAAGGCGTCGGTCTTCAATACCGGCATCAAGGTCATTGACCTGCTCGCCCCCTACGCCCGCGGAGGCAAAATCGGCCTCTTTGGCGGCGCCGGCGTCGGTAAAACCGTTCTCATTCAGGAGCTCATTCACAACGTCGCCATGAAGCACGGTGGTTATTCCGTGTTCGCTGGCGTTGGTGAGCGTACGCGCGAAGGCAACGACCTCTTCTACGAGTTCCTGGAATCCAACATCATCGCGGCCAACGGAAACTGGGAAGAGTCCAAGGTCGCCCTGATCTTCGGCCAGATGAACGAGCCGCCGGGAGCACGCGCTCGCGTCGCACTCTCCGCGCTGACCATCGCCGAGCACTTCCGCGACGAAATGAACCAGGACGTGCTCCTGTTCGTCGACAACATCTTCCGCTTCACGCAGGCCGGTTCCGAGGTGTCCGCACTCCTCGGCCGTATTCCGTCTGCGGTGGGTTATCAGCCCACCCTGGCAACCGAAATGGGCGCGCTGCAGGAGCGCATCACCACGACCCAGAACGGCTCCATCACCTCGGTTCAGGCGGTTTACGTTCCCGCAGACGACCTTACCGACCCGGCACCGGCCAACACCTTCGCGCACCTTGACGCGACCACGGTTCTCAACCGTAACATCGCCGCACAGGGCATCTACCCTGCAGTGGACCCGCTTGACTCGACCTCGCGTCTCCTCGAGCCGCAGGTTGTCGGTCAGAAGCACTACGACATCGCCCGTCGCGTGCAGGCTGTCCTGCAGCGCTACAAGGAACTGCAGGACATCATCGCCATTCTCGGTATGGATGAGCTGTCCGAAGAAGACCGGACGACCGTCTTCCGCGCTCGCAAGATCGCCAAGTTCATGTCGCAGCCCTTCTTCGTCGCCGAACAGTTCACCGGTAACCCCGGCAAGTACGTCGAGCTGTCCGACACCCTCGAAGGGTTCCGTCAGCTGGTCGATGGTGAAGTCGACCACCTGCCCGAGCAGGCGTTCATGTACGTCGGTAGCATCGACGAGGCCAAAGAAAAGGCCAAGTCCATGGCCAGCTAACCCGACGAGCGCACGCCTCAAGACCCACCGGTGCACACCATGGCCGATACCCTCCTCCTCGAAATCGTCACCCCCCAGCGCGCTGTCTTCAGTGAGCAGGTGCGCGAAGTGGCTCTACCCGGCGAGCTCGGAGAAATGGATGTCCTCCCCGGACACCTGCCGCTCATGACCCTCGTCCCCGGCGGTGAAGTCATCGCCGTCACCGACTCCGGGAGCCGCCACTTCGCGGTTGACGGCGGCTTCGCTGAAATCCTCGGCGACAAGGTCACTATCATCGTCCGCTCTTGCGAAGGCGCCAACGAAGTGGATGCCGAAAAGGCACGCACCCACCTCGCCGAGCTTGAGGCTGTCGAAATCTCGCCCGAGACGCTCTCCAATGAGCAGCTCCGCGAGCACACCGAGGCTCTCGCGAAGACCCGCGCCCGACTCAAGATTGTCGCGCACGCGACGCGCTAGTCTCCGAGCGGCATTGCCACCTGCCTCGCACTACGGGTCACGCCAGCATCTGAACCACCTCGCAAGTTGTGGCAGATAATACCGCGCGGTTTGATACCGTGCGACTGACGTTCCTCGGTCATGGCGCAACGCATTGCCAGATTCCACAAATTCGCTAGCGACACGGTACCCTCTTACCATCGAGGATCGCCGTGAATCTCGCTCCCTTGCCGCCGTTCGCCGTCTTTGTGAACCCCGGCGTCTCTGTACGTTTCTTGCACGCCCTGCACGAACTCGGTTTGCAACCCGCGCTGGTGGTCACCCGTAACCCTGCCACACCAGCCCCAGGATCGGGCATCGCAGGCAAGCTACGGGCGGCCGCTATGACCTGTTTGCTACCCGCGCTGCGCAGCCGCAGACTGGAGAGTTTCCTTCCAAATCGTGTCGAGCGCGTGTCCAATACCTGGGCGTTTGCGACCCGCAATCGTTGGCCCGTGCTTGACCATGGCACCCTGAAGAACCCGGCCTTCGCGGATTCCGTGCAGAAGTATGCCTGCAGGTACGCGTTTGTATTCGGCTTTTCGATACTGCCCGAGAAGCTGATACGCACTTTTCCCGGCGGAGTATCCGGGTTTCACCCCACGCTGCTTCCGTACGCGCGTGGCGCTGTGCCCTCAGTATGGTCCGCCCTTCACGGACATCCGTCAGCAGGCTTCACGATCTTCCGTCTCGACGCCGGGATCGATACCGGAAACATCCTGCAACAACACCCGGTACCAGCGAGTCCGCTCGACGACGCACAGACGCACCTGGAACACGTCTCGGCCGTGGGTGCGCGACGCATGGCCCAACTCGCCCTGCAGGTGTTACTCAACGACAACCTGCCACAGGGCGTTGCGCAGACCAACCGCGCTCCTGCAGACCGACGACCTTCACCAGCCGATTGTGCGCTCACACCCGGGCTGCCGATGTCCGAGGTTCAACAACGGGTGAACGCCGGGCTCTGGTTCGGAGGTGCCCCGCTGCAATCCGAGGTCGGCACACTGCAGGTGGTGGCCATCCTCCACGACACTCCGCCGCCTGAAAATCCGGTGAGGCTTCCCGGTAGCGCCATGATCATCCAGTCGCTTCAAACCTCGGACGCAGGCCATATCACCCTCGCCGCGCGCATTCGGCCGTAACGCGCCCGCCTTCACAGAATCCGCTCACAGACGTTCGCCATGGCGGAAGCCCTCTCGCCACCTGCCTACAAGCGCCAGCTTTCGCCTGTCATTCGTGCGAATCACCGTCACGACGGTTCGATCGACCGAGGTCACCACCGCGACTCCTTCCACCCGATTCGGAATCTCGACCCCCGCCTTGCGCGCCTGCTGAATATCTGACGCGCCCACATGATAGGCCACCCGATGCATGGGTTGAACGATCGGGGTCCCCCACAGCAGCGCAAACTCGATATGCGCGTCGGTCACACTTCGGTTCTGGGCGCGATGTAGCGCATGTGGACTATGTCTTACCATGGTCACCTCAGGGTCGCGTGCGGTATTCACCTGATCTCTACCGCCCACAGAACGTCAGCCGTGCTCCTTGCTGACACTTTCCAGCGACAAAATGACGTCGTCGCCATACAATCGTGCATACAACGCCCATTGAAGGTTCCGTAACGTCTGGTTATGGTGTCGGTTCAAACAACCACTCACGAGGTTCGCATGCGTCTGTGTCGCCGTGTCGCTCTGTCTGTGCTCATCGCGTCACTTCACGCTGCAACCGTCTGGGCAGACTCACCTTCCATGATCCCTGTACAGGGGACCCTCTACGACACCGACGGCCGCCCCTACTCGGGTAATCTCTCGGTGGCCTACACGATCTACGGCAACGAAGCGGGCACGGTCACGCTTTGGACAG
>JAGWVZ010000146.1 GCA_018970625.1 Myxococcales bacterium
ACCCCGCCTTCGGCGACTGCTGGAGATGACCGAGAGCCCGGCCGAGCGGGCACGCATTACGCTACAACTGGGACTCGCCGAGTCGGACGCGGGTCTCGATGCCGCGATGACGACGCTCGGCCAGGTCGTGCGTTCGGCCGAAGCGTCTTCGCCCGAGCTTGAGACCGCCCTGCTCCGCCTCTCCGACTTTGGCCAGCCCTCAGAGAACCGTGCGCAACTCACGGAATTGGCAAACGAATTCAATGGTGAGAAGCATGGTCGCATCCTGCTGGCCCGAGCGCGTTCGTGGGCATCTGAAGAGCGTTGGCCCGAGGCCGCTGCCGACTCGGCGATCGCGGTGATGCTTGTGCCCCAGTCGATGGCTGCGATCGACATGGCGGTTGCATACCACCGTCAGTCTGGCGGGTTTGCCGAGCTGTCTGAGGCGCTGACCCGGGCGCTCGAGAAGTGCCCCGAGGCGATGACAGGCCCGCGCGCCGCGCTTCTGGGAGCACTCGGCGACGTGCAGATGAACCAGCTGGACCAGCTTGAAGAGGCACTCGACACGTTCCGGCTGCTACGGGCGCTGCAGCCCGAGAACATCTCGGTGCTCGAGAATCTGTTGTCGCTGTATGGCCAGTTCGAAGACATCGATCCCAACGAAGCCCTGGAGGTGGCGAGCGAGCTGGTTCGTCTGGGTGCGCTGGGCGAGGAGCTGCTGCGAACGCTGCAACATGTTCACCTGACGGCAGACAATCTGGACGGTGTGGTTCAGGCGCTGCAGGTGCTTCGTCTTGCCGGCGCGGCGAACGAAAAAGAGCTCCAGTTGCTGGCGTCGATGCCCGCGAGGTTGCCCGAGTTTGCCGACGGCGCTCTGTCCGGCACGCTGTATCAGCAGTATTTGTGTCCGCCGCAGCTGTTGGCATCTACGGCGTCCGTCATCGCGGCAGCGACGGAAGCCTGGTTGGCCGAGAATCCCACCGCAGCCGGGTCAGGGGAACCCGTATCGGCCAGTTCGCCGGTCGCGCTGGAGTTCGCGGCGCTGTGCAAAGCGTTCGGGCTTGCCGGCGCGACCCTTCGAGTGGACGTCGACCAGACGCGTGCGGCGAGAGCCATCCCGGCGCAACCACCGGTGATTTCGATTTCGGCCGAATTCTCCGAAGAGACCGATGCAGCGTCCATTCGTTTTGAGCTCGCCCGGGCCATGTCCATGTGTCGCCCCGAGTTTGTGATGTTGGCCGGACTGTCTCCGCTGGATGCGCTCGGGTTCTTCGAAGCCGCGCTGGCACCGGTGTCTACCCAGCAGGCCAGCACCGACGCTTCGTTGCAGCGCGTGGTTCAACGCTGGACCACACGACTGGGCCCCTTTGCTCCTCCGCGCGAGGTCGGTCGTGCGGCGCGCGAACAATTTGGCTCGGTTGGCGACTACCGACAGGCCATGGAGACCATCGCTGTGCGGTCTGCTGTCGTAGCCAGCTTCGAGTCGGCAGGCGGCTTTCAACGTCTTTTGATTGAACTTGACGAACAGCCCCCTCGGGATGTCAACGCGCTGCGTGACCTCTGCGACCGCCACGGCTCGATTCGAGCGCTGGTGACGTGGGTTCTGAGCGACCGCTACCTGCAGCTGCGGCGTGAGCTGGGACTGGTGATTGGGCGTCGATGAATGCCGATTGCCCGTTTGACATGGTTTCGCAGGGCGGTAGGCTAACCGGAATCTGTTGTTTTCTCGGCTGGTCGTGTTGAACGTGCGCCTCTCTGCCCCCTTGTATCTGCTCCTCGGCATCGGCACCCTCTGGTTCGCCGGCTGTGGATCTTCAGGCGTCAGCATGGATGGTGCCGCCGAAACACGATGTACCGACGACCGGCAGTGCGGCGAACAAGGAATCTGCGAAGACGGGATTTGCCGAATCGGCGGCGGTGAAAGCGACGTGACGTCGCCTGAGCAGGACGCCGGTGCCACTTCGGGCGACGTAGGCGACCGTACGGACATCGAATCGCCCCCGGCCGATGGTTCGTCGTCCGACGCAGGTTCGCCGTCCGATGATGACGACCGCGATGGCGTTCTGAACGGCGCGGACAACTGCCGGGCAGTACCCAATCGCAATCAGACAGATACCGATTCAGACGGACTGGGCGACGCCTGTGATAACTGTCCACAGCTACCCAATCACACGCAGCGCGACCGGGACCGCGATACGGTAGGCGACCGTTGCGACCCTTGTCCTCGCTCACCCGGCACCCTTCCTGAGTCAGGCGTCTGCTCAGCGGCATCGGATTACGATCTGGATGGTGTGCAGGACGTGCTGGACAACTGCCCTGTGGATGCCAATCCGGTGCAGGAGGACGTGGACCGCGATGGCGTCGGTGATGTGTGCGACAACTGCCCAGGTACCGCGAACGCGACCCAGAGCCTATTCGATGGACTCGGTGTTCGCTGCGTGGCGGTGAGGTCGGACGTCGACGGCGACCTCGTCGATGATGCCATGGACAACTGCCCGGATGTGCACAACTCCGACCAGACAGACCTTGACGACGATGGCATCGGCGATGACTGTGATCGATGTCCCGCGCTTGCGAACGCAGGGTCTTCTGAGGCGGGCTGTACGGTATCCGAACCGGATCGGGACGGAGACGGCCTGGCTGACCAGACCGATAACTGCCCGGACCGAGCCAACCCATCGCAACTCGACGTCGACCTGAACGGCGTGGGCGACGACTGCGACCGGACGTTTGGGCGTTTCGACAGCGACGGTGACGGCGTTGTCGATCTGTACGACGTGTGTCCACTTGTTCCCAATCGCTATCAGGAGGACCGCGACGCCGACGGCGTAGGCGACGAATGCACCGCAGCCGACGTCGACAACGATGGTCTGCCAAATCGTGATGATGCGTGCCCGTGGCATGCTGCCATCGAGGAGGACGACCACGATGACGACGGTGTGCCGAACCCCTGTGACAACTGCCCGTGGACGCCCAACCCAGAGCAGGAAGATGACGACTCGGACGGGGTCGGCGATGACTGCGACGGAGATGCAGACGGCGATGAAGTGGACGACGGTGATGACCTGTCTCCTCTGGTGCCGAATGACATCGAAAACGATGGCGATGAGCTCGACTCAGATGAGAGTGCACCTGACGCGGGCGCGTCGGACAGCGCGTCCACCGGGGCCGACTCGGACGCAGGCGCCGATGGTATTGCGGACTCCACTTCGACCGATACGGGGCGGGATGACGATGTTGCAGACGCGACGGCTGGTCTTGCCGAAGACGATGTCGATGGCGACGGGCTCGCCGACGCTCAGGATGCGTGCGTGTGGTTTGCCAATCCGCAGCCGCAGCCCTGCTCGGGCGATTCCGATGCCGATGGAGCGGTCGATCACGCTGACCTGTGTGCGTGGAACAACGCGCCCGCAGTGGACAGCGACGGCGACGGTGTGGGTGATATATGCGATTTGTGCCCGTTCCGAAGCAATCCTGCCGGCGTTACGCAGTGCACGACGGACGCGGACGGTGATGGTCTTGTGAATGAGATTGACCCCTGCCCCCGGCAGGCTTCGATTCGCCCCGACGATAGCGATCGTGACGGCAGACCGAACGAGTGCGACGGGTGCCCGCTGGTCGCCAACGCGCTGCCGGGTGACGAAGTGTCATCGACGACACTCGATGAGCTGTGTGCGCTCGACTTCGACGGCGATGGGCAGGATGACCGGGACGACGCGTGCCCCGGCACGCTGCTGGTGGCCTGTGTGGACGACCGCGACGGCGACGGCGTTCTCGATTCAGTTGATAACTGCCCGGTCATTCCTAATCACCTGCAGCTCGACGGTAACACCGACGGCATAGGAGACGCCTGTCAGTCAGACCGGGATTTCGATGCGCTGGACGACCGACTGGACCCCTGCCCAGGGCTTTTTAGCCCAATTGGTATGCCAGCAGACGCCGAGCGACGAGCCTTGCACTGTTCGCTGGCGGCTCCCTGATCGACGAACCGGAGATGGTCCGCGATTGGACAACGAGGCGCCAGGATGCGCGACGAGCGTTGTACCTGGTAAGGCATCTGGGCGCGGCGGTCGTTCTGACGTAGATGAAGACGGCAACGCCGAACGGCAGCCAGCTTACTCGATGTCTGCCACAGAGGTGACGGCGACGGCCTGAACGGCGGCGCGCAGGTTCCAACCCGGACGATCGCCTGTCACGTCCTGATTGTCGCGGCCCAGCAGGTCGGCCAGGGGGCGCGGATCGGCACCGGGCGTCAACTCGATGGGCGGGATGTCCTGAATGCGGTCTTCATAAATGACGCCCTGCAGAATGGCCTCGATTTTCGGTCCCTCGCCGCGGTCAGCGAGCACGCCGGTCAGGACGATCTCGTCCACCGGAATCTGAAGCGGTTCGGGATCGCCGGGCACAAGCGCGGGGAAGATGATGGAGAGCACTTCGGTGTTGGTGAACTCGCCATCAGCGCCGAGCGTGGCGGGCTTGTATTCGACGGTGACACCATCAAACCAGTCGTATTCGCCCGACTCGAGCACCTTGCCAGCGTTGCCGGTAGCCTGGAAATTGGCGTCGCCGCAGTTCACATCAAAGTCGCGCGCGCGAATCAGGATGTGCAGCAGGCCGTCGCCGATGTCCTGATTGATGAGGCCCTCCAGAATGAGGCCGATGCCGCCGGGCTGCTCGATGGAGACGTTGGTAACCCGGTACGTCTGTGTCTGGTGCGTGGAGAGCGGGGTGTCACAGGTGATGGCGCCGCCGTCGCCGCCACCGCCGGTGTCGGGAGTAACGGACGAGTCAGGCGTGGCACCAGAATCGGCAGCGGGTTCCGCATCGTCAGAGCAGGCCGTAACAAGCGAGGACAGGAGCAGTGCCGAGGCGAGCGCGAGGGGCAGACGAGACAGACGAAGCATGGGGACTCCCGAAAAAAGCACACAAACAACAGCGGCGTGACCAAACGGTCAAACACACGCAACATGACTGACATTGGTCATTCATTGCAAGTGATTCCACGTTCACTCGCGCAGCGAGTGCCCAGAATCAGAGCTCGGTGGGCAGCGGCGTGAAATCGGTGAGCGCGCGGAATCGTGCGGCCCGTTGAGAGATTTCGGCCAGCGTGAGGGTACGCAGGCGATCGACCGAGAAGCCTTCCACACAGAACGAGGCGACTGTGGAGCCTGCCACCATCGCCTGACAGAGCGTTGACCAGCGAAGGTCGTCACGCGCCGCGATGTAGCCCATGAAGCCGCCCGCGAACGAGTCGCCGGCGCCGGTGGGGTCGATGACGTTCTCAAGCGGGTATCCCGGAACGAAGAAGAAGTCTCCATCGCGATAGACGAGGGCGCCGTACTCTCCTCGCTTGATGATGATCAGCGAGGGGCCCATGGCTGAGATGGCGCGAGCTGCGCTGACGATATTGGTCTCTCCCGAGAGCTGGCGGGCCTCGGAGTCATTGATCAGCAGGCCGTGCACGCGCGAGAGCACGCGGCGAAGTGGCTCGGGCGTTCCGCTGATCCAGAAGTTCATGGTGTCGAGGGCGACGAACTCGGCCGACGTGGACTGTTCCAGCACCCGCAGCTGAAGCTCGGGGTGAATGTTGCCCAGAAACAGGTACCTGGCCGAACGGTAATCGTCAGGCAGGACGGGATTGAAGTCGGCGAACACGTTGAGCTCGGTGAGCAGGGTGTCGCGCGAGTTCAGGTCAAAGCCGTAGCGCCCTGCCCAGCGAAAGGTGAGACCGTCGGCACGTTCCAGGCCTGTCAGGTCAACGCCGCGCGAGGCGAGGAGGGTGTTGGCTTCCTCGGGCCAGTCCCTGCCCACGACACCCACAAACCCGGTGCGGGCAAAGTAGCTCGCCGAAAGTGAAAAGTACGTGGCCGAGCCACCGAGCGCACGCTCGACCTTTCCGAAGGGGGTCTCGACATCATCGAGCCCGACCGAACCAACGACGACCAACTTCATGACGCAAACTGGAAAAAGAGGCTGAAAAGGGACCGGTGGCAGCTAGCACGGCGCGCTTGGCGCGGTCAACGACAGCGCAGGCTGAAGGCCGCGGATAGCTCGCCCCCGGCGCCTGGCTCACCCCTGCTCGCTGCAGCCCTCTGCTTGACAGTGCCGGGCCTGCGCTCTAGCGTCCGCGGTCCTCTGGCTGGTCTGACTGGCGTCGTTCCAGCCTCTGTTACGGCACATGAATGCGCGCATGTCGGGTCACCTGAGCGGGCCACCCCAGAGCGCATGCACCCTCCGGATGAACTCGATGAATTCCAACCACCGGCTGTGGGATTTGCTGGTGCCGCTGGCGATTACCCTCGTGTGTGTGCTGCTGTACCTGCCTGCGGCTGCAACGCTTGGGCTATGGGAGCCCTGGGAGACAGCCCCCGCGACACTCGCGCGCAACATGGTCCAGCCGCTGCAGGATGGCGCATGGATCTCCCCGTTTGCGGTGCTGGTTGACAACGAGATTATCCGTCGGTCGTGGCTTCAGGCCGCTCTGTTGAAGTTTGGTTACGCGGTTGGAGGCGGAACAGAGTTCGGTCTCCGCATGCCTTTTGCCATGCTCAATCTGCTGGCTGCGCTGATGATGTATGGCTGCCTGCGGCTGTTGTACCCCGCGTGGCGCGCCGGCCTGGTCGTGCTGGCCTGGGCGATGTCGCCCATGATCCTTCTGTCATCCGTCAACCTCGCAGGGCACGCCTGGGCCCATGCGCCGTTGTCGGTCACCATGGTTGCGATGGGAGTCATGTCGGCGCGTCCGGGGCGCTGGGGCAATCTGCTGGTGCCACTCGTCGGCGTGGGTCTTGGATTCTCGATCTGGGCGCTCGGCGCCCCGGGATTTGCGGTGCCCGTCACCACGCTCGCTGCCTTTGCTGCGGGTGCACGGGGCGAAGCAGCCTCGCCAGTCGTGCGCGCGGCCTCCATGGGGGCTGCCGCCCTGATCGTTGCTGCCGGCATCGTGTTCCCGCTCTGGTCCACCTGGACGGCTGGTGTAGCCGTGGTGCCCGAGGCCGGCTCGGATGTCGTCGCCCGCACGTTCTCGTCAACCTTCTACGACGGCTGGCAGCTGCGAAAGGACGTCGTCGGCCTGGGGTTCTGCTTTGCCGGCCCGCTCGCTGCGCTGCTGGCCGCCGCGCCGGGAAGTCGCGTCTCGTGGATTTTTCACGCCTGGCGAACTCCGCTCGCCCTCGCCCTGCTGCTGGGCATCGCCGTCGCCCCCATCACGGCGCTCTGGCCAACCGCCGTCACGCTCGGTGACGACGCCCTCACCACCGTCTCCAGGGCGCTGCTGTATGGCGATTTCCTGACCGAGCGCACCTACCCCGGTCACATCACTTTCGATGTCCTCATTCGCATCGTCGGCTTCTCGGTGTTCCCCATGGTGGTGCTGGCACCGCTCGGCTTCGGGTATCTGCTTCACGCAGGCAACGACGACGATGAACAGGCACCACCCGACCTCGCGATGCGGCTGTTTCTGGCGGTCTGGGTCGCCGTCGGCTTCGCCGTCTTTGGTCTGGGCGCGTCGCTGGCTCGCCAGTATGCGTTTGTCATCACCCTGCCCCTGGTCGCAGCGCCGGTGCTGGCCCTGACAGATGCCGGATTTATTCGCCTGTTCATGCGCAATCGCACCGTCTGGTACCTGGCCGCAGCGGTCTCGCTGGCCATTCTGCAGGTCATGAAGAAAGACATTCAGGGCCACTGGGACGCCGAGGCCGGACAGGCCGGCCCGCTCGTGATCTTTGAGCTGCTGCTGGCAGACGGCAGCGAACAGTTCCCCGAAGATTACACCTTCCAGAACGTGAAGCTGTTCGTCTGGGGCTGGCGACTTGCGCTGCTGGGACTTTTTCTGCGCCCGCTCGCCTCGCTGCTGCTCGCTCGAGAGTCTGCCGACCGCTTTAACGCGCAGGTTACCACCGAGCTGTCGTCCAGCTCACGCAACACACCCGGCCAGGCCTGGCTCGAGTTCTGCGCGTTGCTGGCCAGCATCTACGGTATGCTGGCGCACCGCGTCGCCACCCTCCTGGGCGCCCGTCGCAATCCCGACACCGGCGCCATGACCTACGGCGGATTCCTGAACAGGCTGCACAATCTGCCAGGCGCATCCCTC
>JAGWVZ010000147.1 GCA_018970625.1 Myxococcales bacterium
AGGTCCGGAAGGGGACATTCGAGACCATGAGAAGTCCGATCAGGACGACAAACACGGCGAGGGCCGGTCGAGCAGCGTCAAGGGTCTGTTCACGTCCCAGAAATCCGGTTTCCAGCGAGATGAGCGCGGCGATGGCCATGCCGCCCATAGGAGACGGCAGTCCCGTGAAGTAGCGGGATTTACCGCCATCCTGTTCAGCAGCGACGTTGAACCGGGCCAGTCGGGTCATGGCGGCGGCGGTGAAGCTGAAAGCGGCGGCGATGCCGATGACGCCGAGGGGTTCGAGGGCCCAGTGGTAAATCAGGAAAGCGGGTGCGACGCCGAAGGTGGCGAAGTCACTCAGGCTGTCGAACTGCACCCCGAATCTGGACTCTCCGCCGACCATGCGGGCGATGCGACCGTCAAAACCGTCGAGAAAACAGGCGAGGGGAATGAGGGTAGTGGCGAGAAAGAACTCGCTGGCGGACGTGGCTTCACTGGCGATGACGAGGATCGCGAACCCGCAAAATGTGGCGGCGAGGGTGAAGAGATTGGGTAGAATGAAGCGCACGGGCGGAACGACAATCATGTGACAGACCCGCAAAATCCGGAGGTATCCCATCGGCACAGCGATTCGGGCGCTCACTATCAGACTGAAAGTGTGTAGTGAGGGGTGTGGCAGGTGACAAGCGAAAAGAAAAGGTCCAGGGCACGTCATGAGGCTCGGGAGCAGCGAAGGGTGATGAAGGGTCGCGTGTGGCGATTGGGTTGCGGTAAACGGACAGGAATGTTCAGTCGGATGGGGCAGCTCATGCGACAAGTCCGCGTCACAGCTTGACTTGCCCTGGGGGTTACTCTACATCGGTGCGCTAGTTTTGCCGTTAGCGGCGGTGCAGGCTGTGAGAAGACACCGACGAACGCGGTTTGGTTGCCCTCGTGTGAGCGGGGGTGTGCAAGTCCCAGTGTTTGCTCTTCCGGAAAGGAAGTGCAGTCCAATGGAATGATCCTCAGGAGTGCTCATGAAAGGTGGTTTGAACAGGTGGCTGGTGTGCATGCTGGTGGCAGGCACGGCGGTCTCGATGCAGGCGTGCGGAGACGACGGTGGCGACGACAACGGCGGCACGACGCCGGATGTCACGGATGACACGACTCCGGACACCACCCCTGGCGGCGACACCGACGCTGGCCCGACGGCTGACGGCTCGACGTGCGAAGATCCTTGCACCCGCGCTCGCGACTGCGAAGCGCTCGGTGACAACTTCATTTGCGAGTCGGGCTGTTGCGTGGAAGACGACACTCCGGTGCCGTGTACACGCGTTGGTCAGGAGTGCAGTGAAGACGGCCAGTCCACGGATTCGTTCCTGTGCGACACCGGTCTTGGTCAGTGCCTTCAGCGCTGCGCCGACGCACTCACGGAGAGCTCGGAAGGCGGCAACTGCCCGCCCCGCAGCAACACGTTCTGCTTTGCACTGAACGACCCTGAGCCGCCGATCGATCCGAACACGGGCGACGTGCTGGACGGCGTCTGCGTGCCGGGCGACTGTTCGTCGCAGTTCGGTGAAGACGGCGCACCCGATACCACGGTTTGCTCGGGTGTGACACCGCTCGGTGAGACGGTCGCATGCGGCGACGATGACTGCACCTGTAACCCGGTGGGCAACGGCGCGAGCTTCTGCGTGACCGCTGGTCCCGGCGAAGTGGGTGACGCGTGCCTGCTGGAATCCGACGCAGACGGCAACCTGACCGGCGCTGACCAGTGCGCTGGTGGCCTGACCTGCTTCCGCAACGTGTGCGTGCAGGCTTGTAACGCGGGCGCTGATACGTCCTGCACGACCGAAGAAGAGACGCAGTTCTGCCTCGAAGGCGGCACGTGCGAGTGCCAGGAAGTGCTCGATACGTCGGGCGACAACGAGCCGGGTATTTGCGCGCAGGCCTGCGAGCCCTTCAGCGCGAACGAGTGCCCGACCGGCGCAACCTGTACGCCGTCGTGGGGCCGCTTTGGCCTGAACGACTGGCTGTGCACACCGAATGCAGCCACTCCGATTCCGGCCGGCGGCGAGTGCGATCTGGATCTGGGCAACTTCGGCCAGTGCGCCGAAGGCTCGATCTGCGTTGCAGAAGCCGAAGGCAGCCCGGGCGTCTGCACCTCGCTCTGCGATCCCCGCAACCCGAACTCCGGCGCTCTGGCCGCTTGCGGTGGCGCTGCTGCAGGCCCCGAAGTGGTCGGCGACACCGCCTTCGGTGAGGCCAGCGACTACCTGACCCTCGCCGAGGGTGCCTACTCGTACGAGCTGCGCTCGGCCGATGGTGCGCTTCTGGCTCCTGTGGCCTTCACGTCCACCGACGGCACCGCCAGCACGGCGATCGCTGCCATCGACGATGACGGCGACCTGACGATCATCACTGTCGCAGACGTCACCGCGACCGACACCCTGCCCTCGACCGGTCTGCGTGGTGTTCACGCTGCCGGTGGCGTTGGTGAAGTTGACGTGTACCTTGGCGTGGGTCTCAGCGACGTCAATTACGGCGCTGCAGCGCTGCTGAACATCGCCCCCGGCGACTCGTTTGGCTACATCTACGCAGGCGACACCACGCTTGGCCCCATCGACATCGCCGGTGTCCCCGGCGGCACCGTCGTCACCGCTGTTGCCCTGATCGTGGAGGGCGCACCGACGGTGGAGCTGGTCGGTCCGGTTGCACAGACGGTCGCTGCGGGCACCTCCTACATCCGTCCGTTCCACGGCGCGTTTGGCGCACCGAACGTCGACATCTACGTGGATTGCGCAGGCGGCGCTGCCGGTTGCACCACCGCCGCAGTCGAAGACCTTGCCTATGGCGACGTCTCGTCGCTTGCAGGCTGGGTGGCGCTGCCCGCTGGCGCTCACTCCGTCTATGTGTTCGCGGCAGGCGATGTGCCCGCTGACAACGCACCGGTGGCAACCCTGACCGCCACGCTGGCTACCGGCACCTTCTACACCATCTCGGCCTTCAATGTGGGCGGAGACGTGGAGCTCGTGCCGTTCGCTCACCCGAACACGGTCGACGCAGATTCCGCCGCTGCCGTCGCCATCCACGCTGCGCCCGCAGCCGGTATCGTCGATATCGCCGTGGAATCGGCAACCCCCGTCCGCGAAGGTCTGTCTTTCGCAGGCGTGCTCGGTAGCGCAGACAGCGCGTACGTAGAGCTCGCGGCTGGCTCGTACTCGCTGGCTATCCGCGCCGCTGGCGCCGACCCGGACTCCGAGCCCGCCATCGCAACCGGCGTGTTCGCCGTGGAAGCCGACACCCTGTACACCGCAGTGGCTGCCGGTACCGCGACGTCCGGCCTGGAAGCCATCCTGGTCACCGACTCGCTGCCCGAGCTCGGTACCGATGAAGGCGCGCTCCGTCTGCTGCACGCAGCGAAGGGCGGCCCGGTCGTGACCCTGAACGAAGTCGGTGAGGCCGAAAACGCCTGCGCTCCGATCTCGATCGCCGGTCTGGGCTTCTGTCAGGAAATCTGCGAGCCGTTCCCGCGTCGTCCCGAAGGAAGCTACCCGGGCTGCGACGCTGCTGGCGACTCCTGCCTGCCGTTCTACCAGCGTGATGACCGCGCCGTTGAGGCCATTGGTCAGTGCTCGACGCCGGCTGCTGAAGATGTCGCCGCTGGCGGCGAGACCTGCGGCAACCCCGGCTTCCTGGGCGGCGGCTGCGCGGACTTCGCTGTCTGCCTGTCGGAGACCGAGGAAGACACCGAAGGCACCTGCTCACCGCTTTGCGACGGCTTCGGCGAAGGCACGCAGGTGTGCGGCGACGGTCAGAGCTGCAACGGCGTCCCGCTGCTGCTTGGTAACGCGTTCGGCTTCTGCGTCGAAACCGCTCAGCCGGGCAATGTGGGCGACCGCTGCACCGAGGCAGGCACCATCTGTGGCGAAGACAACACCCTCTGCATCGAGATCGCACAGGGAAGCGCCGAGTGCCTTGGCATCTGCCGCGAAGGCTTCCCGGGTGACTGCACCGCCGGCACCTCGTGCCGCACGGGCGTGTTTGGTAGCCAGGTGCCCGACTTCATGGGCGTCTGCCTCGAGAACTAATCCGGAGCCCGGGTACGTAAGTGCCCTATCTGGTTAGATGATTCTACTGCACACGGGCCGGAAACGGCCCGTGTGTCGTTTTTGCTCCCTCGCAACTTCAGCCCCTTTCTCGAGGTTACCGGGTGCTGCAGCCCAACGTCATGACGAAAAGGTTGTGACACGCCTTTGACACCGACCGCAGTTCGACGTAAGAACACACAGAACTGCGTTTGCAGAGAGTCGGACCGAGCACGGCGAAGGTATCCATGTCGAAAATGATGTTGCGTTTGTTGCTTCTCTCCGGTCTCGCGCTGGGATCGGTTGCTGTTGTTGGTTGCGCTGATGATTCCTCGGGAGAGGGTACGGAAGCCACCGGAGACAACAATCCCAATCGTCCACGCGGTGATGCCGGTGGTAACGATAACACGGAAGATGCCAACACCTCGCTCGATACCGGGGTTGTGCCCGAAGACGACGCCGGCACAGGCCCCGGTCCTGACCCGGAACCCGAACCGGACGCTGGCACGGATCTGACCGCTGCTTGCGACCTTCTCGGCGTCTCGGAAAATCTGGGGCAGACGTGCGATCCTGCTGATGAGGCGGCGTGCGGCACAACCGGAGCCTGCCTTGAACTTCAGGGTACTCCCGGTCCACTCTGCTACACCATCTGCCTGCCGGATCTGTGCGGCCAGACATGCGGTGGCGCCGAACAGTGCGTACCGCTGGTCGCGGTCAACCCTGACACCCAGGAGCAGACTCCTGCAGAGGTTGACCTTGACGGCGATGGCAACCCTGACACAGCGCTCGGTGGATGCATTGAGCCGCCGAGCGGCGACGTGACCGACTACCTCACGTGCAATCAGGACAACCTGTGCGCATCAGGGCTGGACTGCATTGGATTCTCACCTGATGCCGACAGCATCTGCTCGGGCGATTGTGCCTCGAACGCAGATTGCCCGACCATTGAAGGGATCGCTGGTACCTGCGTCACTGTGTCCTTTGAGAGCGGAGAAGAGACGCAGAAGTGTCTTCTGCCCTGCACCTCCGGTTCGGATGCCGGCTGCCCGCCCAACTTCTCCTGCGTTCCGGTGCAGGGTGCAAACGGTCTCTGCATCGCCAACTAATGGCGTATCGGTCCGCGAGGCGTCTTGAACACCACGCCACGGACTCACTGGCTCTGGACCTTCTGGTTCCACGCCGCTCTGGCGGCGTGTGAATCGACCACACAACCGTCGCCCGGGACACCGGACGCCGGGCTGTCGCTGGACGTCATCCCCGCGGATGCCGTTCCGACGCCTTTTCCACTCTGTGATCTGGCGCTTGAGGGGAACCGTCCTGCCGCCCTGTGTGCTACCTCGCGAGATTGCGCACCCAACGAGCTCTGTGTGGGCAACGCCGATGGCACAGCCGTCTGTGCAGCCCTCTGCTTTCCCGACGACTGCCCTGTTGATTCGTGTGGTGAAGGCGCCGAGTGTGCGTTGCTGCAGATTGATGTGGGGCAGCCACTTGTCGCGGATGTGAATGGTGATGGTACCGAGGAGAATATTGGGGCTTGTCTTCTGTTGCCCGATGCGACCGCACCGACCTGGGGTCCGTGTAATGACATGCGGGCGTGTATCGCGCCCGACGTGTGCATTCAGCTTCCCGGGCGCGATAGCGGCATCTGCACGCCGCCCTGCGGAGCCTACTGTTTGCCAACGGACGGATTTCAGACCACGTGCGTCGGAACGTCAGGCGGCGGCTCCGTGTGCGTGATCCCCTGCGATCCGGCGCTGGGTGTTGGTCAGTGTCCTCCCGAGAACGCGTGCGTCACAGCAGGCACAGGATTTGCGGTATGTACCTGGTAGCGCATTTTGCAGGGCGGTGGTCAGCGAGCGCTCCCGCGATGCTGCTGGCGCTGGTGGTGGGTTGCGGTGACTCGGGGCAGATTCGTGTGTACGATGACGCCGGGTTTATCGAGATCCTGAACGCCTCGAATGACCCAACGGGCGGTTCAGGCGACGCCGGTGCGATCCTGGGTTGTGCCATTCCGGAGCCTCAGAGCTGTCGAGCGGTTCCGTCGGGAGCAGGCTGCTGCGCGCCGGGCGAGCGATGCGTTCCAGCGCTCGCGGGTGACAATCGGTGTGAGCCTGCGGGTGGCGCCACAGCTGGCGAGTCATGTGGGCCTGGCGTCGAATGTGGAACGGGCCTGTTGTGCGCAGAGTCCGCCACCGGCGCCCTCAAGTGTGTTCGCCCCTGCGATGACACATCGGCACCCTGCCCGGTCGGCGAGCGGTGTGACGGCAACCTGCAGATTGTAGGACGGTCGCTGACCATCTGCACATCACCGAACGGATCATGAGCAGATCGGGCGGGGAAGGATCTGCAGGGCGCGGGCACACGAGGTGAAGGGTGGCCGGGGCCGGCGGATCGCATACACGATTGCAGGAAGGTCAGCTCGATCGTCGTAGCCTGTACCTTGACTCAGCCCGCGAAGCAGTGCTAATGGCGCCGCGCCCATGTCAAAGTGGGCACGCAAACCAATGCGTCCTGGGTTGTCGTCTAATGGCAGGACCGCGGTTTTTGGTACCGCTTATCTAGGTTCGAATCCTAGCAACCCAGCTCAGGCCGGATGTCCGGCACCGCCCGAGATTCGACATGGTTGAGCCGACCGACAACTCGATCACCCTCCTGACGGGAAGCGCGAACCCCGCGCTGGCCAATGAGATCGCGTCGTACCTGTCGCTGCCGCTGGGAAACGTGAAGCTTGGACGGTTCGCTGATGGCGAAGTGCACGTCCTGATTGAAGAAAGCGTGCGCGGCAAGGACGTGTACGCGATTCAGTCGCTGAGTCGTCCGGTCAACGATCACGTGATGGAGCTGCTGGTGATGATCGATGCGCTGAAGCGCTCGAGCCCACGTTCGATCACGGCCGTGATTCCGTATTATGCGTACGCGCGTCAGGATCGTCAGGATCGTCCCCGTGCGCCCATCACCGCGCGTCTGGTGGCTGACCTGCTGATGGCGAGCGGCGTGCATCGCGTGATGGCGATGGATCTGCACGCGGCTCAGATCCAGGGGTTCTTCAGTACTCCGCTGGAGCATCTGTACGGCACACGCGTGCTCGTGGACGAGATGCGCTCCCTGATGGAGACCGATAGTGACGTCGTGGTGGTGGCTCCGGACGCCGGAGGTGTGGAGCGCGCGCGCTGGGCCTCCACGCGTGTGGGCGCACCGCTGGCGATCATCGACAAGCGTCGTCCGCGTCCCAATGTATCAGAGGTCATGCACGTCATTGGTGATGTCGCGGGCAAGCGGGCCTTCATCATCGACGACATGATCGACACCGCCGGCACGCTCTGCAGCGCTGCGAAGGCGCTGAAAGCCAACGGAGCCACAGAGGTGTTCGCTTTTGCGACTCACGGGCTCTTCAACGGACCGGCAGTAGAACGTATTGCCACGTCGGATCTTTCCGCCGTTTACGTGACCAACACCATCCCTCTTCAATCGTCGGCTGAGCAATGCGACCGTATCCGCGTGTTAACCGTGGGACGGACGATCGGCGAAGCCATCAAGCGCGTACATGCCGAACAATCGGTCAGTGCACTGTTCAGCTGACCCGGCAACGCCGCGCCAATCCGCGTCCACCCATGACGCACATCCTGGAGCCCAGAACATGTCCAAGCTTACCCTCGAAGTATCGCCCCGTGATGGTGGAAACAAGGGCGTGGGTCGTCGCCTTCGCGCGACCGGCCTGATCCCTGCCGTCATTTACGGCAACGGTGTGGACGCCCGCGTCGTGTCGGTGGAGCCCAAGAAGCTGCACCCCATCCTGACCACGCCGTTTGGGTTTAACAATGTGTTCAACGTCCAGCTCGGAGCCGAGACGTTCCAGTGCATGATCAAGGAGCGTCAGTTCCACCCGGTCAAGCGCGTGCTGACGCACCTGGACTTCTACGTGGTGCGCGACGAGCAGATGATCGAAGTGGACGTTCCCGTCTCGACGGTGGGCAAGTCGGTTGGCGAGCGCGCCGGTGGTCGTTTGCAGAT
>JAGWVZ010000148.1 GCA_018970625.1 Myxococcales bacterium
GTGGTCGCGCAGCCAGTACAGCACCGACGTCTTCATCCCCGAGAAGCTGAAGTCGTAGCCCGGACGCTTCAACATGCCATCGCTGAGTGGAATGGCCGACGGGTCACCCTGTTGGGCGAGTCGGTCAATCACAGCGCCGCCGGGATACCCCAGGCCCAGATGTTTGCTGACCTTATCGAACGCTTCGCCGGCAGCGTCATCGAGTGTACGACCGATCTGTTCGAATTGTCCGCGCTGCCGCGTGAGGTAGAGGCCGGTGTGCCCACCCGAGACCACCAGCGCCATGGCAGGCCACTGCATGGGCAGGGTGCCGTCGATCGTGGCCAGACACGCAGCCATGACGTGCCCTTCCAGGTGATTGACACCGACGAGCGGCACATTGCGGGTGAACGCCAGCGACTTGGCGAACTCCAGCCCTACGAGCAGACTGCCAGCGAGACCAGGGCCTGCGGTCACCGCGATGCCCTGCACATCGTCGAGCGACATGCGGGCCGTAGCCAGCGCTTCCTGAACAACCGGCGCGATCGCCATGATGTGCGCACGGGACGCCAGCTCCGGGACGACGCCGCCATAGACGGCGTGCATGTCGATCTGGCTGTGAACGATGCTGGCGCGGAGCTCAGCGCTGCCGGTGAGAACCGCGGCAGCGGTCTCGTCACAGGATGACTCAATGGCCAGAATCGCTGGGCCGCCATGCGTCGGTGCGTTGACTGGAGAGTCCATGGACGTCATCGGCGGTGCGCGCGAAGGCGCCTGAGATCAGAGGCTTTCGAGAATCCGCCGAAGCTCTTCGGCCTGACGGGTGTCGGGGTTGCCGTCAATGTAGCGCTGATAGAACTCCCGGGCACGCTCGGTATTGCCCATGGCCTGATAGGCAGCGCCGGCCATGACCAGTCCCTGACCGTTGTTTCGGTCAATGCGCAGGGCATTGTTCAGGAATTGCACGGCGCGCTCGTTTTCACCGAGTTCGTGGTGCGCAGTGCCGAGGTAAACCAGGGCGGTAGCGCTGTCCGGGTTTGCGCGGACAGCCTCCTGACACAGGCGAATCGCGTCGGAGTACACACCGGAGCCGGCTGCGTTGGCGCACTGATCCAGAGCGCGACGTGCCTCGCGGGACGTCGGAGCGCGCTCTTCGGCAGCGGTCTCCGTGTCTCTCGGGGTGCGACGCGACTCGCTCTCTTCGCTCTCTTCGCCCTCTTCGCCGTCGTCAAGGAGCCGGCGTGAGTCTTGTGCGACCTGTTCGAGTTCTTCGGCAGACGGAACCTCTTCGAAGCCCCAGCTATCGTCGGCGATCTCCTGTGCGTGGTACAGCACACCGGTGGCTGCGCGCGCAGCAGAGCCTTCCATGGCGATCTCCATCGCGATGCGCTCGGCTTCGGGGTCAGGCAGAGCGGGCGCGGCGGGCACTTCGACCGCAAGCGGAGCAGACGCTTCAGCAGCGGGCGCGCTGGCTTCAGCGACGGGAGCCTCTTCGGCGGTCGGTTGTGGTGCGGGCGGAGGCGTGCGTGACGGCTGCGTGGCAAAGAAGATGATGGCGGCCAACACGGCCAGAGCAGCGATGCCCCAGAGTACAGGGGCAGCACCGGAACGCTCGGGTTCGGCAAACAGTTCGTGGTCGTCGGTCATGGTCGACGGATCACGGAAGAACGAGTCTTCAGGCGCTGCAGGCGCGCCAGCCGGAGCGGAGTGGCCCGTCTCTTCACGCAGGCGGTTGAGCTCCGCGATGGGGCTCACCAGCATGGTCGCGCCGGCGGCTGCATCGCGTTCATCGCGCATCGCGGCGAGCTCACGCTCGATCTCGGCGTTGAGGTCAGGCGTTCGAGCCGCGGGTGCGCTGGTGGGTGCCCACGCTCCGCTGCCGGCATCCTGCGCCATGGCCGCAATCTCGGCGAGGCGGGCTTCTTCCAGGGTGGTCGCGGCAACCGCCGGCATGGAACCGGTCTGGATGGCCGTCAGACGACCGGTCAGCTGTGCCCGGCGACGATCCAGCTCACGCTCACGCTCTGAAATTGCCGACGAGCGTTGCTCGGCTTCGCGACGCAGGTTTTCGGCCAGCATTTCGGCCTCTCGCCGCACATTGGCAGCGCGCCGCTCAGCCTCTTCGATCTCACGGCGCCGTGCCTCATCCAGCTCACGCCGCTCCGACTCGAGGCGAAGGAGCTCTTCTTCGGCCAGCTGACGCTCCGCCTCCTGCTGAGCGCGCAGGCGCGCCTCCTCGGCAGCAACGCGAGCAGCCTCCTCGGCAGCGCGCTGCCGTTCCTGTTCTTCGCGTACCTGACGGGCGGCTTCTTCCGCGGCGCGGGCGGCTTCTTCCGCCTCGCGGGCACGCGCGACCATGGCTTCGTACTGTTCGCGCGCTGCACGAGCAGCATCCTCCGCAACACGACGCGCTTCTTCTTCCGCCTTGCGACGTTCTTCTTCGGCCTGACGGCGAGCTTCTGCCTCAGCCGCAGCGCGGGCTGCCTCCTCGGCGACTCGCGCGGCTTCGGCCTCGGCCTTCGCGCGCGCTTCTTCGGCGACGCGTGCCGCTTCTTCTTCTGCCTTTCTACGGGTCTCTTCAGACACTCGTGCCAGGTCGGCCGCGCTCACCGAGGGATTTTGTGCGGTCGTGCGCAGCCGTTCAAACTCAGCACCATCATTCGACGTGGCACCGCCCTGCCCAACAGCGCTCAATACGCCGGCGTCAAGCAGCAACGGCACGACGCGCAGGGCGGCCAGATCATCCAGCTCGCATGCGGCAACAGCCTCGCGAACCGTCCGGATGCCATCGAACACCCGGACCACAATATTCGCTTCCTCGGGCATTGAACCCAGGCGCCCCACGAACGAACGGTATTCGACCGTGTAGACCGTGTCGACCGACTCCAGACGAGCTGCAGCCGCTTCCCACGTCTCGTTATACGCGACCGCTGCGGCCAGTAGCTCGTCAGTGCTTAACGCGATCCGCACCGGACGATCCGACGCGTTCGTATAGACGACGGACCAGGTTCCCGTGCTCCACGTGAACATGCGGTTGAACGCTTCCTGCCCCTGCGTGCGTCCCGACACCGCGTCCACGACTCGACCGTCCTGAAAGTACACCGTACCGTTCAGGTTGCCCGACATCAGACGCGCTGCGCCCGTGCGACGCTCTTCGATAACCGTGTTCACCAGGTCAAACAGCTCGCTCTCCTCGAGCGTGCCGTCCAGCACCGCCAGCGTCGTGCTCGAAGCCGCTACCGGCCGATCCGTCAGCGTACGAAGACGAGCAGCCGCTTCCTTGACCTTTACGGGGCGTGTCAGGAATTCATCGGCCCCGGCATCGGTGAAGCGAGCGCGCGCCTCGGTCTCCGAGGCATCCAGCACGACAGCCACCGGCCACGCAGAGGTGCTGCTGCCACGGCGAAGCGCACGCAAAAGACCCAGCGCGCTGCCATCCGACAGCCCGGAGTCAATGACCACCACAGCGCTCGCCAGGCTGGCGGCTGCCGAAAGAGCAGCCGACTCAGAAGCGACTGCAGTCACCTGCAGACCTGCCTTTCTGAAACCCAATTCCAGAAAGCGGCGACTTTGATCTGCGGAATCTACGAGGAGGACTGCCTTCGAAGCGGCGGACATTGACGTCTCCTTTCCGTGGTTCAACCAGGGACTTGCCACGACCTCCAGAGCGGGCAGCGCGCGGCGGCGGGACAATCGCCCAGCCCACCGGGTGTGTCAAGCAATCCGGCGCATCGGCGATGAAGGTGTACACAAAAGACACACCTGATCGCAGGGTGCGCAGACCGCACCCTTCCTCCACGCAAAATCCGCCCGGCAAACCCGCGCCGCCCGACTCGCAAGCCGGCGCGAAAGCACGGGGCCCGGGGAGCGCACCATACCTTCTCTCCACGTTCGGCCCCTTCTTTCCACCGTGAGACACCTTCGTCGCTTGACACGTTCCGCCCCCTCCCCTACCGCTCACGGCCATGAAATCTACCTCGACAGCCGCCGAAACTGAACCTGCCGCACCCCTGCTGGCGCCGTCTGCTGCCGTCCGGTGGCGATTTTTACGGTTCGCTGCGGTGGGCGGATCTGGCGTGTTCGTCAACTTCGGGGTCGTCTGGCTGGCCGAGCTCGCCCTGCGTGCGACGCTGCAACCGGTGGAGCTGCCTCTGCTGGGCACCGTCGATGCCGTCTCGCTCTTCGCGCTTGTCGCCGGCATCCTGGTCTCGATCTTCACCAATTTCCTGATCAACGATGCCTGGACGTGGGGCGACCGCTCCAAAACCGCGTCGTGGCTCGCCCGCTGTCGCGCTTTCTATGTCACCAACGGACTCGCCGCCGGGCTGCAGCTCGCCGTCGCCTGGGCCCTCGTAAACTTCGCCGTCTTTCACATTGGCCTCTTCGGGTTCGATCTCACCGCCTGGTCCGTTCGGCTGGCAAGCCTCTCCGCAATCGCCATCGCCACGCCGCTCAACTATGTGGTCAACAACGTCTGGACCTTTCGCGACCGCTAGCACTATGGGGTACCCACGTACCGCGACAGGACAGCATGTCCTGATCTCTGGGCCCCGGGTAATCTCATGTTCCTGATCCGTTCGGCACAACCGCACGACCTTCAAGAGCTCGCTGCGCTGGCGCAGCACCTCGACACGCTCAATCTGCCTCACGATGCGCCCGCGCTGGAGTCGATCATCGACCTGTCGATTCGCTCGTTTCGCGGGCAGATAGAAGCCGAATCCGCCCGCTATCTGTTCGTACTCTGCGACTCTCAGACCTCGCAGGTGCTTGGCTCGTCGATGCTCATTGCCGCGCACGGAACACCGCACGACCCGCATCACTTTCTTCGTATCGACGCCGTACAGCGCTACAGCTCGTCGCTGCGAACGCTGTTTCGCCACCGCATTCTGCAGTTCCGCCAGTCGTGGACACCCCACACCGAACTTGGTGCGCTGGTGCTTCACCCTGCTCTCCGTGGCCACCCTGCCCGTCTGGGCCGACTGCTCAGCTACGCGCGATTTCTCTACCTGGGTGCCTATCCCGAGAGGTTCTGCGCCGAGGTTCAGGCCGAGCTGTTGCCGCCGTTTCGTGAAGACGGCTCCAGCGTGCTCTGGGACTGGCTGGGGCGACAGTTTACCGGTCTGGACTACCAGCACGCCGACCGGCTCTCCCGCACCAACCACGAGTTCATGCAGTCTCTGTTCCCCAGCGAACCCATCCACATTGCCCTCATGCCCGCTGAAGTTCAGGCGGTCATTGGAGCGATCGGACCGGCGACGCAGGGGGTTGCACACCTGCTGCAACAGCAGGGATTCCGGCCCAACGGGCACATCGACCCGTTCGACGGCGGCCCCCACTTTGCCGCCGCCACAAAGGAAATCCCCATCGTGTCGCACACACGCCGCCGCGAGGTGACGACGCACCGGAACCTGCAGAACGGTGTCCCGGGACTCGTCGGAAGCGAGGATGCTCACGGACACTGGCGCATCGTCGAGACCTCGCTGGTCACCGACGCCGAAGGTTATCTCTGCCTGGACCAGAACGCCCGCGACACGCTTCAGGTGACGGATCGCGACCCAGTTTACGCGGCACCACTTCGATAGGACGTCATGCGAGACCTCCCCACTCTCTCCAGTCTGGGCCACTTTCTAGCTGGGCAATGGCACGCCTCGGACGGCGATCTGGCCAGTACGTGCCCCTTTGACACCAGACACACCCTCGGATGGTTCCCAGCCGACTGTGAACGTGTCGATGACGCTGTGCACGCCGCGAACAGCTACAGCCAAAAATGGCGAACATTACCGCTCGCCGATCGGATTCAGGTCCTGTTGCGGTTTGCGCAGGCGCTCGTGAAGGCACGCGAATCACTCGCCGCCCTTATCTGCGCGGAGGTCGGTAAACCGTGGCTGGAGGCTCTGGCCGAGGCCGACCTGCTGGCGTCAAAGATCCGACTCACCTGCGAGATCGCACCGAAGGAGCTCGGCCCCGTCGTTCCGGATCGCGTGGACGGATTCTGGGATTATCGGCCGCACGGCGTCGTCGCCGTACTAGGCCCGTTCAACTTCCCCATGCACCTCTCCAACGGCCACATCGTGCCGGCCCTGGTGGCCGGTAATGCGGTCATCCTGAAGCCGTCCGAGGTCGCACCGGCCTGTGGGCAGGCGTATGTGCAGCTGTGGGAGTCCGTTGCCGGGGAGTGGGCTGGCGCGCTGTCGTTGTTGCAGGGCGGCGGTGTAACGGGCGCCGCGCTCGCTGCGCACGATGGCGTGCAAGCGGTCTGTTTTACGGGCTCGTGGTCGGTCGGCGTTCGCATTCGACAGGCGACCGTGGCGCAGACGGGCAAGCTGCTGGCGCTCGAAATGGGTGGCAAGAACGCAGCGCTCGTGTTCGACGACGCCGATCTGGATCACGCAGCCGACCAGATCACCGCAGCGGCGCTTCAGTCGACCGGACAGCGATGCACCGCCACCAGCCGCGTCCTGGTACAGCGAAGCGCCGCCGATGCGCTGACCGACAAGCTGCTGGAACGCTTTCAACAATGGCGTCCCGGTGACCCCTTCGACGACGACGGCCGGCGCCTGGGGCCTCTCGCAACGGCCTCGGCACAGGCGCGTTTTCTGGCTGTCCAACACCGGCAGAACGGCCTCGAGACCTTGCTGCCGTCAACACCAGTCGTCGCGAAGACACCCGGGCACTGGGTGCTGCCCGCCGTGCACCGCGTGCTGGACGTCGCCGCGAGCGCGCCACGCTGGCGTGAGGAACTGTTTGGGCCCGAGGTGCTCATCGAAGTCGTCGACTCCGATGAAGAGGCGGTCGCGCGCGCAAACGCGACCGAGTACGGTCTTGCAGCGTCTGTGCACACCGGCACCCACAGCCGCTTCGAGATCGCTCGACACAACCTGCGGGCCGGCATCATCAACTGGAACCGTGGTACCGCCGGCGCAAGTTCGGCCATGCCGTTCGGCGGGGTGGGCCACTCTGGAAACCACCGCCCTGCCGGGGTGTTCAGCCTTCGCTATTGCGTATGGCCGGTGGCGACACTGCTTCGTTAGACGGGCAAAGCGCCGAGCGGCCCCTTGATCGTCAACGTGGCACCCTCAGGAGACGAACAGGTCTTCGAGCTCGCGCTCAACTTCCTCTTCCGTGCTGCCCATCGCGACGCTGAGCTCCTGGACCAGCAGCCTGCGGGCCGTGTCGAGCATCTTGCGTTCGCCAAAGCTCAGATTCTTTTCGATCTTGATCAGGTTGAGATCGCGCAGCACCTCGGCGATCTCGAAGATGGAGCCCGTCTTGATTTTCTCGACGTATGCGCGGTAGCGACGGTTCCACGTGCCATGGTCAAAGGAGACATTTCGCTCACGGAGGATGTCGAGCACCTCGTCAACTTCGTCTTCCGTAATCACGCGGCGGATATCGACCGACGCGACCTTGTCTTCGGGCACCATGATCTTCTTGTCCGAGTCGAGCACCCGGAGCACGAAGAAGCGCATTGGCGCGTTCATGATGACCTTCTCCTCCAGCCCCTCCACGCGGGCGACTCCCTGCGCCGGATAAACGACCATGTCGCCGACTTTGAGATCCATGAAGTGTCGACCTCGCTTCGTGCGGTTCACGAGTGAGTGTGGGAAGACCTGCCCATCAGGCGGGCGGTCCTCAGAGAACAGAAGAGAAACAACCGGACCGAGCGTATGCCGTATTCCCGCGAAGCGCATGAAGTGCGGCACAATCGCCAAAGTGGGACCCGCTCAGACAAAACTGACGCAGGACCCCGGGCCATGCGGCGCACCATAACACAGCACGCAGGAAACGCACACTCCGAAGTGCAACCGGGCATGATGTTCATGCCCGGCGCAGCGACTCCATCACGCCCGGGCAGCCGCCTTGCGCAGCGAGTCATGCAGATCCAGCAGGCGGCTGCTGGTGAAGCGCGACAGCTTGGCTGCGTAGGCCGGGTTACCCTTGAAAGGGAACTTGAACTTGACGATGGCTGCCACGAGGCCGTCCTTGGAACCGAAGTCCTTCCGAACGCGCTCTTCGGATGCCAGCA
>JAGWVZ010000149.1 GCA_018970625.1 Myxococcales bacterium
ATCGCCGTCCAGCTGCAGGACCCGGCAGGTGAGACCGTCGCGACCGACTCTCTCACCTTCTCGACCAGCCTGGTCGAAGAGCCCATCAGAGGGCGCGTCGCTCCGCAGGCTCGATACACGCTTGACCTCGGTGAAGCCCCGGCCCCGGGAACGTGGACGCTCAACATCGAGCTCGCCGACCAGTACGGCAACACGGGCAGCACCGTCTGCACCGTCGAAGTTGCTGCGGCTCCCTGATGCCCGGCTGATTGCGCTTTCCTGCTCCCCCGTACGGGCGATTCACTTGACGTTTTGCCCCCATCACGTCGAAGCTAGTCCGTCGGCGGGGCATGCCTCCCGCATTTTCCTTTTCGGGCAGGCCCCTGTAGCTGGAGCAGCGCTGCTGTGACCTCACGTGATCTTCTTCTGGCGCTCGAACGCGAGTCCTGCCGCACCCGTGGAGCGCGTTCGCAGACGCTGCGGCTGCTGCGCGAGCAGGCGCTCGACCACCCCGATGTCACGCCTGCCGACGTCGAGGCCGCCTTGAAGCGCGGCACCGAGGCCGGCCGCGATCTGGGCCTCTTTCAGGAGCGCCTCGCTCGATTCGCCTGGGATGACAGGGCGGAAGCCTCCGCTCAGCGATTGCTGGCCAATGACGCAACGGCTCCGCTCGTCGACGACGCCTGGCAGGAGCGACTCGCTGCCATCGAGCGTGAACTCACCGGCTACGGCGCCGACGCCGCCTCCAAAGCGGCCTGGATCATGGATCTGTGGGCCAGCGCTATCCCAAATCGACGCGCGGAAATGCAGCTCGCCGTGCATCGCGGCCTCGCCGCCAGCGATGTCTGGCAGGATCTCCTCGACCGCCTCGAAAAAGGACCGGGCGACCCTACCGTCCGCGCGCTGTTGCAACGCGCCCGAAACTGGCCGGCTGCGTTACCTGCCTTCGACCCCATCGTGAACGCCCTGCGTTCACCCGACAAGCGTGAGCCACTCCGGGACCGTATCGCTGAGCGGGTCGCTGCGATGCTCGAAGAGGCGTCGGGAATCCCTGAACCCGAAACGGCGAACAGAAACGGGGCGGAACAGAGCACCGTTACGAATCGCCGCCGCCGCCGTCGTAGCTCGCAACAACATCTGACGATCGGCCATCACCTGCACCCCTCGCCGACCAACCGCCCTGTTTCGCTCAAAGAACCGATGTCTGAGGCAGGGAGCAGCCGCCTCGGAGCGGGACGCAGCCGTCGCCCATCCGGGCCGTACCCGAACGCGTCCGAACGCCCTGAAATAGTTACTCCGATCCGGCGCCAGCGTCTGGCAGGCTACCGCATCGCCGCTTCGGCTCGCCCGCTCTCTGCCGGCGCCGAGCCGCCGTGCGCCGTCTGGGAGTTGCCCTCGGCGGAGACGTTCTATGTCCTGCTCGATGAGACCGGGTCGGTGTTTGATGCGAACCTCGGTGACGCACCCGAGGCCGATCGTGGTCGCGCTGTGGCCATCGTTTTTGGTGGTGACAACCGCCCGCCGGCCCTGCCGCGCATGTTTCACGCCACCAGCACCGGCGGCGATCGCGCTGCGCGTCTGGACCGGCACATGCGTGACCTGTTCGCGCGTCGAACCTCCGTGTTTGGACTCTCGGCCGGCCCCTGGATGCAGCTGGCCGAGGCTTCGTGGCACGGCCTCGTCATGCAGACGGTTGGGTGGACGCTGCGTTGTCTTCCCATTGAGCAGACGCGTGAGGTCTGGGTGCTGGTAGAAGAGCGCAGCCGTGCCGCGTCGGGCGTCGACTGGGATGCCGCGCAAAGTCTGCTGCACGCCCAGCTGACACAGGCAAACCCCGCCTGGAAAAACCTGCGCCTGGTGCTGCGGGTCGTGTCCAAGCAGCACGATCCGGCGCTCGGATATGCTGACCTGATCGCGTACTCGTGGCGGTCGATGCATGATCACACCGCCCACGCCCGTGCCTCTCGGCAGCGTATGCACGACTGGGGTTTGCCGGGACGCCACCTGCTGGAAGGCGATCTGCCGGCAGACTGGGTGCTACTGCCGACCTGGCATGACCATCCTGAGCGCATGAACGCGCACGAGTGGACGGCGCTCATGGCGCACGTTGCGCGTGAGGGCAGTGACTCCGTCTGGGGCCATGTGCTCGCGCGGCTTTTACAGGTTGTGAAGGAAAATCAGGACTTTGCGTCCACTCTGGTGTCATGGGTCGCCGAGCGAATCGCCCGTGCGGGAACGCACGACTCGCAGCTGCAGCAAGAGCTCGCGTGGATTCGGCAGGCCGATATTCAGGTCGCCGAAGAGGGCCAACGTCTGGTGCTCGCCACCGCCGAACTGCAGCTTGACGCCCTGTCTGGCGTGCACGACTCCGCGCATCTGGAGCGCCTGCTGCGCCTCGAATCCAGCCTGCGCGATGAGTTCCCTGGCAATGCCTGCCGCGCCGGGCTGGCCATGGCGCGCCTGTTCATTGAGCGGCTGGAGTGGGACAAGGCCATCGAGGTGCTCACGCCCTGGCTTGGCGACGAGCTCACGGCAGGGCTGCGTTTACGCACCCGCGCTCATCGGCTGGCTGGGCAGGCGCACGGCTCGGCTCGGCGTTGGAAGCAGGCGCAGGCACATTTTGAGCGCGCCGTCGCCCTGTCGGCGCGGCTGTCACGCGCCGTCGATCGCTCCGACGAACGGCACCCGGCGGCAGTCGAGCTGGCGCTCCTGAACATGCGGGTGCCCCATGCCAGTGAAGCGACGCGCAGGGCCGCCGTAGAGCCCTTGCTCGCCCTGAACCCTGCCTCACTGGCCGCGCTCGCATGCGACGATGAACCCGAAATGCGTGACCTGCAGCTCGTCGCGGCACGCTATCTGATGCACTCCTCTGACATGAACCTCCTGCACACGTATGTGGACGAGGCGCACCGCTGGGCCGATGGCACGGGAACCCGTTGGGCGCTCATCGAATGGTGCAGGGCGTGGCTCTTTCTGCGTGTGGGCGACAAGCCCCGCGCCGTCGAGCGCTGGGAGCTTGGCGTGCACCTCATGCGCGGCATGGAGCAGCCATCGCCACTCGATGAGCTCATGCACCTGCTGATCGCCCGCACGGCGCAGGCGCACGGAAGCCGACTCGAAGCGCCTGCCATGCCGGAGAATATGTCCCCGGCGCTGCGACTCGCATGGGAACGGATCTCGGCTCAAAAGCCACTCGTAGCAACGCTCGCAGGCACGGCGAAGCTCTGGGACAGCCTGATTCCGCTGGGTTGGCTCTGAACGACGGTGCATGACAGACCCGCACAGGCGAAGGGCGTCCGCGCCATGCAAAACACACCGTCGGTTGACACGCATCGGATTGACGTTATCGATTGGCCGATCGGTCAATCTTTGATTTGCTGCGCGAGTCTTGCTTTCCTCGGCTCAGCCCCATCTCACGCGACGCTGAAACCATGGCCACACGTACGCTTGATGCCGATGCCACCCGGCACGCCATCCTGACTTCCGCAGAGCAACTCTTTGTGGAAAAAGGATTCGCAGCCGTGTCCATCTCGGACATCGGACGTGCAGCTGGGGTCACCAAGTCCTTGATACATCACCACTTTGGTTCCAAGGAAGACCTGTGGGGCGCCGCAAAGATGCGCATGATGGACGAGTACTTCGCCGCACAGCACGCGCTGCTGGAGTCGCGCGGCGGCGACGTGGACCTGTTGCGCGAATCCATTGTCGCCTATTTCCGGTTTCTTCAGCAAAACCCCAACGTGGTACGACTTCTCGCGTGGCTCGACATCGCCGGTGATCCCATCATGGTCGAGGCCGCGAGGCAGGTCACCGACCTGGGTGAGCTACGCATTCAAAACGGACAACAGCTTGGCCTGCTCCGTTCCGACCTCGAGCCGCGCATGATCATCACCATGTTCCTGGGGGTGGTAAAGAGCTGGTTCCAGAGTCGCGCCATGTGTCAGGTCATCAACGAAAACAGCGACGACCTCGATGAACGATACTTGCAGACCGTCCTGAAGATCTTCTTCGAGGGTGTGCTGCCGCGCCCGTGAGAGAAGCCCAATCGCACCGGAACGTCTGGGCTGTCACCCATGACGCTGGCATCAGGTTGGCGGCGCCGCAGACAGGCACCGCGCGCATCATCCGGGGGCGTAGTCAGTCAACCGGCACGAAAATGAGTGCGCGAGCAAAAACCGCGTTATTGAAAGATTGACCGGTCGGCCAATCTGCTCTAGCAAGGATTGACCGGTCGGCCAATCTGAGCCTCGGTGCCTGCCCTTGCTTCGTTCAGGACCGCCATGATGCAGCGACTCCTCTCTCGCCTTGTCACTTTGCTGTTCGCCGCCGCCATCGCAGCCGGGCTCTGGTGGACGTACACCGTGCCCGCCACCGCTCTGGCACCCCCCTCTGAACGGCCACAGCAGCCGCTCGTCCGCACCGTCGCCGTAGAACCGGCTGCCCCTGAAGTGCTGCGCACCTTTCATGGGGTCACCCAGGCATCGGACGCCGCTGCGCTGGCCTTTCCGCAGGGCGGCAGACTCACCACCGTGGTCGTCGAAGTCGGACAGCAACTTGCGGCAGGCGACGTCATCGCGACACTTGACGATCAGCCGCTGCGAAACGCTGTACAGGGCGCGGTAGCACAGGTGGACGAGCTCACTGCTCAGCGCGCGCAAGTCGAGCGCGACCTGAACCGCGCTCAGAGTCTGCTGCAGTCCGAGCTCGGTACCGAAGCCGCCGTTGAACAGAATCAGGCCGCCCTGCAACGCCTCGACGCCGCCATCGCCGGGGCGCGCACACAGCTGCAGGAAGCGCGCCGTATGGAACGCGAGACGACCTTGCGCGCGCCCTGGGCGGGCACCGTCACCGACGTCATGTTGCAGGCTGGCGAAGTCGCTGCGCCCGGCGCTCCGGTCATCATGCTCAGCGGCCAGACCGGCCTCGAAGTACGATTCGATGTTCCCGAAAACGTGGTCTCGCAACTGCGCGATGAACAACCGGTTGCTGTGTCGTTCCCGATGGCCGGCATTCCGGAAATAGCCGCCCGCATGACCCGGGTGACCCGTGCCAACTCGGTCACAGGTGGTCTCTTCGCCGTCACCGTGGTCCTGCCCATCGAGACTCCTCCCGAGCTCATCGCGGGTATGAGGGCGCAGGTCAACCTGACGCTCGACGCCCCCGGGGGGTTGCAGGTGCCGGTCGCCGCTGTCGTGAGCCCAACAGCCGAACATGCACAGGTCTGGGTTGTTCGAGACAACGTCGCTCACGCCGTGCTGGTCGAACCGCTGCGGATGATCGGCGACCGTGTCGTGGTGCACGGCGAATTTCTGCCCGGTGATGAGGTGATCGAAGCCGGGGTTCACCGCGTCGCGGAAGGCATGACCGTACAAGTGACCGCCCCCTGAATGAGGCTCGAATCGTATCTGTGAAAGTCGTCGCAGCAGCGTTGAAATAATGGCGATACGTTGCGCGAAAATGTATGGGTATTTCGATGGAAACTCTTGCGGAATTTCTGGTTTGCCAGCGCCGACTCATGTTTCTGGTGACGCTGTTGTTCACCGCTGCAGGGCTCATGGCGTGGTTCACGTTGCCGCGCGAAGAAGACCCGCGCATGCCCTATCGCGGCGCGATTATCGTCGTTCCGTTCCCGGGCGCCGATGCGCTCACCGTCGAGCGGCTGGTGCTCGAACCACTGGAAGAAGAGCTGGCCGAGGTGGTCGAAATTGCAGATGTGGAATCCGCGGCTCGTGCTGGCGTAGCCGTGGTAAGAGTCATGCTGCGCGACGAAATCTATGACGTCGACGCCGCATGGGATGACGTCGAACGCAAAATCGAGTCGGCTCATGCCGAATTCCCCGACGCGGTGCTTCAGCCGCAATTCGACCGCGATATCTGGGATCAGGAATCCATCGTGCTGGCTGTTACCGGTAGCGAAAACCCCGTCGAATTGCGGTCGGCAGCGCTGGAATTACGCCGCCGTCTTCTCTCGGTTTCCGATGTCTCCCGCATCATCGTCACCGCAGATCCGGGTGAAGAAATTCGCGTAGAATTACGCGAAGCCGCCGCCCGAGCGTATGGTATCGACCTTCGTATGCTCGCTGCAGCTCTCGGCGCGCGCAATCAGACCATTCCCGGCGGCAACATCGAAGCGGGCGGGAGAACCATCGTATTGTCTCCACAATCGGAATTCGAATCCATTCAGGAAATTCACGACACGCCTGTTTTCCTGCCCAATGGCTCAGCCATTCCACTCGGCGACATCGCCGATATCCGCCACACCTCGCTCGACCCCATCCTGTCGCGCATGCGCTTCAATGGAGAGACCTCCATCGGACTCGGCATTGTTCCACGGGACGGCATCAACATGGTGACCTTCGGCCAACGCATTCGTGCCTTTCTCAACGAGCAGGAATCGTGGCTCGGCCACCTTCGCGTCGAGGAAGTGACTTTTCAGCCCGACATCGTTCAGGAGCGCCTCCGTAGCCTAGTTTTATCGTTGTTGCAGAGCATTCTGGTCGTTGCACTCGTCCTCGTGCTCTTCATGGGACCCCGCCTGGGCATTACCGTCGCGCTCGTTGTTCCCGTGGTCACGCTCGCAGCCCTTGCCGTCTGGGCCGCCTCCGGTGGGGTGCTGCACCAGATGTCGATTGCCGCCATGGTGCTCGCCATGGGAATGCTCGTCGACAACGCCATCGTCGTCGCCGAAGACGTACAGGACCGCCTTGATGCTGGCGAAAACCCCTGGGAGGCCGCACGACGCACCATCTCCACCCTGTTGATTCCACTTGGATCAGCAACCGGAACCACCGTCGCCTCATTTGTACCCATGCTTCTATCCACGGGACCGACCGGCGACTTCACCCGCGCGATTCCAATACTGGTCATTATAACGCTGGTCCTCAGCTACATCGTCGCCATCGCAGTAACCCCCAGTCTCGCGGCTATGTTCCTGGCTCCAGGGCCATCGAGCGCCGCTCGCACTTCAGGAAGGTACACCGACTGGATTGGCACCCTCGCTGTCCGGCGTCCCATCATCATTCTTGTGCTCGCCATCGCGCTCATCGTCGGTGTCAGCACCCTCGCACCCCGCCTCCGGACACAGTTCTTCCCCGCGTCCGACCGCAATCAGTTCATCGTCGACATGACCCTCCCGGAAGGAACACACATCGACCTCACCGATGCTACCTCGCAACAGCTTGAGAATCACCTGCTGAGCCTCGATGAAGTCCAGTCCGTTGCTGCGTTCACGGGAAATGGCGCACCGCACTTCTACTACAACGTCATCTCTCGACCCTCGCAGCCCAATCTTGCGCAATACATCGTTACCACCCGCACCCTCGCGGATGTGGCATTGGTGATGCAATCCGTCCGCGAATTTGCCGACGCCAGCCTTCCCGGCGCAGAGGTCATCGCCAAGCGCATTGAGCAGGGACCACCGGTCGGTGCCCCCATCGAAATTCGCCTCACCGGCGACTCGCTCGCCGACCTGCATCAGGCATCCGACCAGGTCATGGAAATCCTCCGACAAAGCATCGGCGCGACCGATATTCGCTCCTCCATGGGGCAGGGCGCGGCAGCGCTCGACTGGGAAATCGACGACGTCGCGGCCGGTCAGTACGGACTGTCACGTTCCGATGTTGCACTCGCCCTGCTCGGACAGTCGCGCGGTATTCAGGCGGGCCAGTATCGCGCGGCAGAGGACCCGGTTCCCGTCGTCGTCCGCGGCGCGTTTGGTGAGGCGCTGCCCGCGGGTGATGTGGCCACGCTCGATGTCGCCACCCCGGGCGGCCGGCCCGTCCCGCTCATGGCCGTCGCACGCGAAACCATCGAGTGGCGCCCCGCCAGCATCGAGCACCGCAATCGTTCACGCGTTGTGACTGTGTCAGCCCAGGTCGCCGACGGCTCCACGTTTTCCGACATCATGCGCCAGGCTGACCCCATGCTCGACGCCATGCAGCTCCCCCCCGGAATTCGGCTCGCCTACGGTGGTGAGACAGAAGGCGCCGGTGAAGCAAACGCCGCC
>JAGWVZ010000150.1 GCA_018970625.1 Myxococcales bacterium
TCCGGCTTCGTCGGCGACACACCGGCCAGTTGCTCCGCCGGGTGAACCATCGGCGCATTCATAGGCAGGGCCTGTGGGAGCCAACCCACACGCGTCAGGCGCGCACTCCCCGGTGTCATCGCTCGCATCCGGTGAGGCGTCCACCTGCGCCGATGCGTCGGCATCGTCCTGCGCATCGGCCACGCCGGAGTCGTCACCGACCGGCTCTTCTTCGGTGCCGCAGGCGACCACGCCCGCGACGAGCGCAAACAAACAAAGAGAGAAGGCTGCGCGCATACAAAATCCTCGGCTCGGGGTCAGGTCCCAGGCAGCAGCCTCACTCGGCACACAGGAAAATGCAAGTGACCCCCGGCGATTTACCAGGTCAGCTCAGAGACGGCGCAGCTTTGCCATGAAAAAGCCGCCCGTGTCGGACCGATGTGGCCAGAATCGGAGCGCGTTCCGCACATCGGGTCGAAAGGTTCGTCCCTCCCATTCGGCAATACCGGGTGACACGTGCAAGCCTTCGGGCACCTCGATGCTCTCGATCGCCGCCTTTTCGGGCCAGATACCATCCAGCACGCGCTCGTTCTCTTCAGGTGCGTAGGTGCAGGTCGCATATACGATCACCCCGCCCGGGCGGGTCATCTCGACCGCCCTGCGGAGCAGGCCAATCTGCACCGCCATGGCAGAGTCATGAAACTCAAAGGCGCGCTGCAGGCGAACCGGGCCATTGGACTTGCGCAGTGTGCCCTCGCACGAGCAGGGAGCGTCCACGAGCACGCTGTCGAAGAGCACGTCGGGCATGGGGAAACGGCGTCCGTCGATGTTGGTGATGGCGACGCCAAGCAGGCCCAGGCGATCAAAATTGAACCGCATGGGGGCGATACGCCGCCAGGAATATTCGTTGGCGATAATGGTCGCCTGATCGTGAGTGATGACGCCAAGCTGAGCGGCCTTGTTGCCCGGTGACGAGCACATATCCAGAATGCGCTGCCCCGGCTTCGCCTCCATGATCATGGCGGCAAGCAGGGCGGCCTCTTCCTGTGCGTGAATGAGTCCCCGCCGGTAAATCTCCCATTTTCCGGGTTTTACCGTATGGGGCAGCCGCCACGCATGAGGTGTCCAGGTCAGCGGCACCGCCTCGGGACACACCTGCAGAAGCAACCGCCCGGTCTCGAGCACGTCGCCCTGAATGGGGTTGGCCCACACCACGCGCGGCAGCGGCACCTCGTGCGCCGCCAGAAAGGCGTCGGGATCATCAACAAGCGGCAGGTATCGTTGCAGCAATTCCATAACAGCACAGCGGGCAATCGGGAGACCGCCCTTGAGCACGCGCAGGCGCAGATGGCAATGGAAAGGGGTGGGGGGAGTCACCTGCGCACCCGGCGCACCGGAAATATAAACCGCTGGTTACGCCCGGAGGGCTCTAACCATTCTCCGTAACAGCTCCTCGATGGCATCGAGCCAGTTCAGGAATAACTTCTGCTGAAACGCAAACAACACCCACGTATGAAGTGCCAGGTACATTAGAAAATCGATCCACAGGAGCGTAGGTGACGTGTTGGGCACGAGGTAATCCGAGACGGCACAGACGATCATGGCTCTCATCAGCAAGAGCACGCCGTTCAGCATTACTATCGCCACAAGTCGGATATTACTCATGTGTCTGAATTCATTCATACTGCCTCCGGTTACATGCCTGATGACTGTACGAGACTCTCGCATGAAGAACGGCCATGCGAGCCAACATGGCGTGGTCAATACTCCCGGGATTTTGCACCGAACGGTTCGGTGGAACAGGTGTGGAAACTATCAGGGTCGAGTTTGCAATGATGTCGGTTTGTGTCCATGTGATGAATCAACAGCGAGCCCGTTATGATGGCCGCTGCTTTCTCATCGACTGCATGTCGGGCACCATGCCGGTGAGCGCGACCGCAAAGCCGCCGCGTCCATCCAGCTCGAAGCGCGCAGCGATGCCAACCAGCTCCGCGTTGGCGGCCTCTACATCGGCTGCCGTCAGCGTTCCGGCGTCCCGCTTTTGGGCCAGAGAGCCCATAAGCCGCGTCAGGGGTGACTCTGCGCCGTTGCTCTGGGGAGTGGGAGCTGCAGAGAGAGGGCGACGGGTGTCGTCTGTCATGCGGAATCCATTTCTGAAAGGTGACCCTGCGAACCCGTACCGCGAACCGTACGGGCACCAAACGGGAGCGCTGACCCACACGAGTCATGCGCCCTGTTGGTATGAAACGCGGCGCGGCAGCGTTGCTGACAGTTACGCAGACTCGCCCGTGTCGCGGAATGACGTCATGGGTACGCCCGACGCCACGCGCGCATGCAGCGTGCGCCAGTCACTGAACTCCGAGCCCGTGGCGCGGTCGTATTTCATGGAGGCAAAACCGTAGTGACCGGTCCAGCGTGCATGGTGCAGCGCGTGGCAAACCACCGGTTGAGCGAACGCTGATACCCAACGCAAACGAAACCACGATTGTGGAAAAAACTCGGCGTTGGCATGCCCAATAATATTTCCGCCGAAATTATAGGCCAGATAGGTGACCCATGCGCCAAAGTGAAAGGGCCCGAAACAGGACAACAAAATGGGTCCAAGGCTCAGGCATATCACCCAGCCAAACGCTTCGGCCGGATGCACCGAGAGCCCCGTCAGCGGCGTTGTTACGCGCGACAGGTGGTGGAATCGATGCGTCCACAACAGCTTTGGGTGATGCATGATTCGGTGCAGCAGGAAGTAGCTCGATTCAAAACACAGATAGGACGCGAAAAATGTGAGGGTAAAAAGTAGCAGGCCGGAGCCGCCGCCCTGCAATAAACCAGCCTGAATCAACGCCGTAAATCCGAGGGCGTGAATTACCAGAAACCCGAGGTACCCTTTTGTTTCCCGCGCATATTGCCCGTTGGCCAGGGGCACATCGAACACGCGGTGCGACCGACCGAACGCGCTGTGCTCGATCGCAAATCCCAACGCAGAGCTGGCGAGCGACCAGATCGCGAGCACGACGAACGTTACGGCGACCATGCCGGCAATCGACAACGCAGAAAACCAGGTCCACATGGGGTTCACAGGGTCGGTAGTGTAACGGCCATCGGCTCCGCATGTGGCGAGATGCCAGGGCGATGTCAACAGTCGAGCCCGTCCGGCCGCGCGCCCGACGACCATCCGGCATGAGCCGGCTGGTTGCCGGGTAATTGGCCCCGTCTATTCTTGCGCATGGTGGTGAAGCCGACACCAGGAAGGCGTTATCGTTGCGGCCGAGTGGTGCGCGGCTCTCGCCACATGGGAGTCACAACAGGACATCCGGGTGCGGGTGAAATATCAGGGAGCGGCGTAAAGCCCAGCGAATGATAAAGGTGCGTATTGGCAGGGTTGGAGTTTTCCAGGTAGGTGGGAAATCCGCGCTCGTCGGCTTCGCGGAGAGTGTGAGAGATAAGCGCTTTTCCCAGACCCCGCCCTCTTGCTGCGGGTAGCACGCCGACAGCAAACAGATAATAATGCGGGGTTTTCGGCCGGTGTTTCTGAAAACAGCTGTCCATCTGCAACGCGCGCACCGCGTAGCGAGGTCCGGCGTGTCGCAGAATGACCTGCGCCATAATGGCGGTAAATCGCAGTCCCGTCTCTTTGGATGCACCCGGTGGTAGCCAGAATGTGCCGCCTGCATCCGGCACAAACCACGACATGCCGTGTCTCACGTAAAGCTCTCGTCCGAGCTCGAGCAGGCCGCGGTGCACCACTTTCGCGTTGCCGCACGCCCAAAGCGACACAGGGTCTTCGGCGAACGCGTGTCCGATGATGTCGCCGATCTGGTCGACGGTGTTGGAGTCGGCGAGCTGTAAGTTGGGAATGGGGGTGGTCGGCATGGGCGGGCGGGGCCGGAGTGCGGGCGGAGTGCGGGGCCGGAGTGCGGGGCCCGAGACTGAAGTCTCCGGTAACACAGGCGCGCACGCTTTTGTGCTCCAGAGTTACGGGGGCCGGAACTTTTGCAGGTGAGGGCGGCTGGTTCGGGAATGTGGAGTCGGCGTCGGAGTCGGACGGAGGGGGCCGGAACTTTTGGCGGGGAGGGTTGACGTCGGAGGTCTGGTGCACAGCATGACGGGGCGCGACGGCGGTTGATACGGAGGAGAAGTCATGTCCGAAGGGTACGGGTCTGCGTCAGGGGTGCGGGGAGATCGGGCGATACCGGAAGCGGTTTTGTCGTTGTTTCGCTGTCCTGAGACCTTTCGGACCGGGTTTTTGCAATCCAGTTCCCGGGACATTGTGTGTACGGGTTCGGGCCGGGTGTATCGCTACGCCGATGGTGTGGTTGACTTCGTCTGGCGGACGCGGGAGCCGAGCCTCTCTCAGCAGCTCATGGAATCCGAGTTTTACAGCGTCGGGTACGAGACCGTCTTTCGCCCGGCGTTGACTCGTCTGGTGACCGCGCAGACGATCGAGACATCCATGCAGCTCAGCGTGGCCATGCTGCGCCCGCCGGCCGATGGTGTGGTGCTGGATATTGGCTGTGGCACCGGCAACTTCACGCGGGCGATGATGCAGGCGATGACTCCGGGGACGGGGCTGTGTGTGGGCCTCGATCTGAGCGCGCCGATGATCCGGACGGCCGCTCGGTTTCGCGATGCGGCTGAACTGGGTCGTATGCACCTCGTGCGCGGCGACGCGCAGCTGCTGCCCTTCGCAGACGGCTCCTTTGATGCTGTTCACACCTCGGCAGCGCTGCAGCTGGTGCCTGACCCCCGCAGGGCGGTGCTGGAGATGGCGCGGGTGCTAAAGCCGGGCGGACGCGTACTGGTGAACACGTTCGTTCGCAGCTCGGGTGGCCTGTCACGACGCATGCAGAACTTCATGGGCCGCAACACCGGTTTTCAGTGGTTCAGTCCTGAACGGCTCTCGGCGTTGCTGACCGAGGCGGGGCTTGGTGTGGTGGAGGAAGTGATTGAAGGCGCGGCCATCTCGTTGCTGGCGCAGCAGCGTTAGTTCGTGACGCGACGTGTTACACTTCGTATTGGCAAAGGGGCGGCTTCACATGTACGCCGAGACTGAATCTGCTACCGCCCTGCGAACATCGTACGTGGGGTTGGAACCCCTTGTTGAAACAGGCTGTCGACGATGTCCGATTCCATTACCTCTGTTCTGAAAGAAGGTCGCCGATTTGATCCGCCGAAGGCGTTCTCATCCAGGGCGCACGTGGGCAGCATGGAGGCCTATGAGGCGTTATACGCGCGGGCGGAGCAGGACCCGGAGGGATTCTGGGCTGAGCAGGCCCGGGAGCTGCTGGACTGGAAGCGACCTTTTACAAAGACGCTGACGTGGGAGCCCCCGCATGCCCAGTGGTTTGAGGACGGCACGCTGAACGCGTCGTATCAGTGTCTGGACCGTCATGTACTGACCTGGCGCAAGAACAAGGCGGCGATCATCTGGGAAGGCGAGCCCGGCGAAGTGCGTACGCTGACTTACCTTCAGCTGTGGCGCGAGGTGTGTCGTGCGGCCAACGTGCTGAAACGTATGGGCATTAAGGCGGGCGACCGCGTGATTCTGTACATGCCGCTCGTGCCCGAACTGGCGATCGCCATGCTGGCCTGCGCGCGCATCGGCGCCACCCACAGCATCATCTTTGGCGGTTTCAGTTCGCAGGCGATCCGCGACCGGATTCATGATGCGCAGGCGCGCATGGTGATTACGGCCGACGGTGGCTATCGCCGCGGCGCCATTGTCGAGCTCAAGAAGAATGTGGACGACGCGCTGGCCGACGGTGCCTGCCCGACGGTGAAGGACGTGCTCGTGCTTCGTCGCACCGGTCATGCGGTGTCGCTGGACCCGTCACGTGACACCTGGTGGCACGAGCTGATCGAAGCCGAGAGCTGGCATTGCGATGCGAAGCCGGTGCCGGCGGAGCACCCGCTGTTCATTCTGTACACGTCGGGAACGACGGGTAAGCCGAAGGGTGTGGTGCACTCCACCGCCGGCTATATGCTGGGCACGACCTATACATCCCGGCTGGTCTTCGACCTGAAAGACGACGATGTGTACTGGTGTACGGCCGATATTGGCTGGATTACGGGCCACTCGTACGTCGTGTACGGTCCGCTGTCGAACGGTGCGACGACGCTCATGTACGAGGGGGCACCGAACTGGCCGCAACCCGATCGGTTCTGGGAGATCATTGAACGACACGGGGTCACGATCTTTTACACGGCGCCCACGGCGATTCGGGCGTTTATCAAGTGGGGCAAGCAGTGGCCGTTGCGCCATGATTTGTCGACGCTCCGGCTGTTGGGCACGGTGGGCGAGCCCATCAACCCCGAGGCGTGGATGTGGTACCATCGGGTGATCGGTCGAGAGAACTGCCCGATTGTGGATACGTGGTGGCAGACCGAGACCGGAGCGATGATGATCTCGCCGCTTCCGGGTGCGACACCGACCCTTCCGGGCACGGCGACACGTCCGTTGCCGGGGGTGATTGTGGACATTGTCGACAAGGACGGCGTTTCGCAGGGCCCCAACGAGGGAGGCTTTCTGGTGATTCGGAAGCCGTGGCCATCGATGATTCGGACCGTGTGGGGCGACGACGAGCGCTACAAGGCACAGTACTGGTCACAGCTGCCGGGCATCTACTTTGCGGGAGACGGGGCTCGTCGTGACGAAAACGGGTACTTCTGGATCATGGGTCGCATCGACGACGTGCTCAATGTGGCGGGTCACCGCCTGGGTACGATGGAGATTGAGTCAGCGCTGGTCGCCCATGCGCTTGTCGCAGAGGCAGCGGTGGTGGGGATGCCGGATGAGCTGAAAGGGCAGGGCATCTGTGCATTCGTGACGCTGACGGGTGATGCCCGGCCGTCGCCAGCGCTCGCCGAGGAGCTGCGGGCCCATGTGGCGCGCGAGATTGGGGCGATCGCCCGCCCTGATCAGATACGATTTACGGAGGTGCTGCCGAAGACACGTTCGGGTAAGATCATGCGGCGCCTGCTGGGTGATATCGCGGCATCACGGGAATCGCGCGGTGATACGACGACGCTGGAGGATGCCTCGGTGCTGGATCGTCTTCGTCAACAGCACGACAGCGACGAGGCGTAAGGGTCGTTGCGGAGCGTATTGTGGGCACCAAACTTGACGGTACCGCCGGACCTTTGGTAGCTGCACCAGAGGTCTGGGCGAATCATCGCTGGAACACTGGTCGATAGCGGCGCCTGAACCGAACCGAAGGGAGTTGGTGTGCGGAAATCGTTGACCACAGCCTGCCTGACATCGGTCGGGATGTTGTCCTTTGTGAGCGCAGCTGCGGCTGGCCCAAATGACATTACCTTGCAGCGTTTTGTCGGGCTGGAGCAGACGACGGACTCTGGTGGACGAGTCATTTTGCGCGCTGTTCCCGATGAGGCGTCCTTTCGGGACTTTGCGCGTGATCTGGGTCTGGTGTTCACCCCAAAACTGGCCACCAGTCCTGAGACGCTCGGTCAATCGGGCTTCGCGTTCCAGATTGATCAGTCGGTGAGCCTGATTGATAACAACAGCGAGTACTGGCGTAGCGGTAGTCTGAGTGGCGACCCTTCCGGCTCGATCCAGTCCACGGCGTTTCGATTTCGCAAAGGTCTGCCCCTCAGCCTGGAGCTGGGTGGAGCGTATACGGCCATGTGGAAATCGGAGCTGATGGCGATTGGTACAGAGCTTCGCTGGGCGCCGACCGAAGACATGCTGTGGCCAGTGCCCGATGTCGCGTTTCGCGGCTACGTGAACACGGTGCTGGGCGATCAGCAGCTCAACCTCACCACGGCCGGCTTTGACGTGGTTGTGGGTGTTCCGATCGGCGTCGGGAACGTCATGAACATCTCTCCGTATGCGGGTTATAATGCGGCGGTGGTGATCTCGTCATCGCGGCTCATTGATGCGACCCCCGAGGACCTGACGCCTCCGTTCGAGCTGACGCCGAACGCGAGCACCCCGCCCGGCACGATCATCTCGAATCAGCCAGAGGCCGTGTTCGACGT
>JAGWVZ010000151.1 GCA_018970625.1 Myxococcales bacterium
GATTGTGGGCTGCTGTTGATTGGCACTGCCCTTGACCAAAGATCGCGCATGAGCGCACAATGACTGTCCGGTCTTTTGTCATTGAAACACCTCTCCCACGTTAATCATGCGCCAGTCTCCTCGTCAGTTGTTTCACCCTCGTGTTTTGCGCAATGCCTTGATGGCGTGGAGCCGTCCCGCTGATCTTCAGGAACAGCACAAGGTGGTGCTGAACGTGGGAAAGACGTTGCAGAGTGGGGCATTGGACAACATCTCGGAGATTGGCTTTCACGCTGATTTCCTTGAGATTTTCCGGCGTGCGCTCGGCTATCGGACCGTAGCAGACGGGCAGGGTGCAACGTGGGAACTGACTGCTGAACAGGGCATACCCGGCGCGGCGCGCCGCTGAAGGCATGTGGGATTGGCATTCTCCCGCGGCCGTCACACGCATGTTACTTGGGATGCTGGTCCGCAAGCTGGTTGCCGCAGAGTTGCGAGCGCGCTACAACCCGCGCGTTCAAGTGATCGCGCATCTTCTGGCGTAGTTTCCGAGGTGTAATGTTCAAGTCCGCAGACGGTCGGCCGTTCGATGCTCTGAGTCTGGCCAATCATCTTGACGATGTATGGCACGACCAGCCTCGTTCTTTTGAACGCGAGGCGGTCACACGATTCTGGGGGTTACTTACACTTCCGGCCCGCGCACTGGACCCGGAACGACCCCGAGCGATGCTCCGTTCGGCTACCGTCATCCGCAATGCTCGTTTCATGGGTGACGCAGTAAAGCAGATGTTCTTCGGCAATCAGGATTTCACCGAGGTGGATGCTGTATTCCTGTCGGTCGGTTCTTCTGTGGGCCATGTACGAGGCGATGACGGCTGGGTGATAGAGGTCGAGCGGAAGGCTGCCAATCAGCAGGGCGATTACTACCGGGCGATTCAGCGAGCGAGAGAGTTCGCTTCCTTGCTCGCTGCACGACTCGACTTGAATGTACGACCAGTCGTCATTTTCGAAGACGATGCAGGTAAGTACAGCTACAAAGACTTCGACGGCGAAGTTTTGTTGATTTCCATGAGTGCTCTGCGTGACAGCACAGCAGGCCTTAGATTTCCATCGTTGAGTGATTTGCCCGGTGTTGCGAGCGACAAAACACTCGTAAAACTCGCGCTTATGCGAGCTCTGATTGCCAGTGACCCACACCACCCGGGCTGGTACTCCGGTGCGCTGGGTCTGGCCCGCAGCATTGAATCAGGAGGAGTTGACCTTTGCCTTCCGGTCATGGGTCATCAGGATACTGCAAGTCTCCCTTCTTCCGTAGCGGAATGGCGGAGTAAGGCAAAGCAATCAGAGACTCATATGACGGAGCGTATTCAGCGCTACCTTGATGACCTTGGCAAGCTCGGCTTGCTGGAGAGCAAGGCCGGAATACCGCGCCTGACTCTTGATGGCGGTAATGTGGTGTTGGCCCTTATGCGGGCTGAAGCAGAGGAAGCCAGATGAAATCGCAAGCGAACGTGTCTTATTTTCCTGTGACCGAACCGGAGCGCGCGCTCCTTCTGCGCGTACGCGAGGCCGACCTCGCGCGCCGGATGGGCGAGCTGCTCGAAATGGTTGACCAAATAGCCGAGATGAAACTCTCGCCCGCCGATCTGGATACGGCTGTGCAACTGTTAACGGCCAGTCGCCAGGGAGACGCTCTCGCTGCGCGGTTTGAGAATCTGGAGGCTCGCCTGAAGGACCGAATCGAACGAGGTCTCGCCGAAATGGAAGGCAGATTTCTTCGACGTCTCGACAGCGATGCTCTCCATCTCGCGGTGCAAAGTGTTGAACCGGCGATCGTCAACAATGAGTTGCAAACTCTACCTTTCCGGCCGGTTCAGCCAGAAGCCTCGGAACTTCCGCCCGAAGCCAGTGTTGCTTTCATGGTGGACGGCAAACTTATCTGGGGCAAGACGACTGCGAGCTTTTATGTCAGCGTGTGGAAGTGGCTATTCGATCACAATCGCGTCTCCATCAACGATTTGCCCATACAAAGTGGTAGAAGCCGATACGTTGTTGCACGGCAGCCTCTGCATCCAAGCGGCAAGGAGTTCTTTGCAGGTCATGAGGTTGTCTCGGGCGTCTGGGTCGAGGCGAACATATCGCGTGCAGATGTGATTCGCCGTACAGTAAAGTATCTTGCTGAATTTGGTGTTGGCTTTGAGATAATTATTGGAAACGAGTAAGCCTAATTTTCTACTTCGACCGCCAATAATTGTGCCCTGAATCACAACGTAGAGTCTGGTCATTCTGCGAGGTGCTTTTCAATTGCGAGCTAAGTTACTCTCTCCCAATTTCTCAGACAGTTTCTGAAAAATTGTTCGCACACCCAAAATCCGGCAAAATGCCATGGCGTATTGCCTGTGACCGAGCGTCAATATCCCAGATATCGTCTTTGCTTCATGGTCGCTGTCGCACGACCCTGGTCACGCAGCACCAAACCTGACAGCGGCTTACCGTAACTGGGCTGAAACCCTACACCGCTCCCTTCCCCAGCATCGCCGCCACCTCGCGCGCCACTCTGCGGCCAAACGTATAAATGGAGATCTGGGGTGGGCCGCCGATTGACGTGGGAAACAGGGAGCCGTCGGCGACAAAGAGATTGTCCATGGTGTGAACGCGGCCGTTGGGCGCGCACACCGAGCGGGCGGCGTCGCCGCCCATGGGCAGGGTGGACATGGGATGCACGGCGGTGAGCGATGGCGAACCGGGGCGAATATCGGACAGCGAGATGTGCTCGAGCTCGCCGGGGCTCGATATAAATACAGGACGTGAAAGGGGAATCATGACTTCGCGTGCGCCGCCGGCGAGCAGAATGCGGGCGGTGGCTTTGAGTCCCCGCAGCAGCTGTTCGCGGTCGGCGGCGTTGGGGGTGTAGTGAATGCGCAGCGTGTCGCCGACCGTCGCGTCCACAGTGCCTCGGCTCATGTCGTGCAGCATGCAGATGGCGACCGACGCGTGCGCGAATTGTCGCATGAGCCGGGCGTGCTCGGCGCCAAATCCCGGCATTAACGACGCCGCTCCAGCCGGATGCGCAAATCCGGAGACAATCCAGGCCCGATTTTTCGCGTGGGCGCCAAATTCCAGAAATTCCGTACATTCCACGGCCTGTGGGTTTCCTTTCCAGCCTTCAATCCGTTCGTCGTGCAGGCCCATGACAGCTGCACCGGGGTGCATGTGCAGGGTGCGGCCGGCCAGCCCCGAACGGTCAGGAATGCGGGAATTCCGAAACAGGGCGGCCGATGACGTAGCCGAGCCTGCGAGAATCACGGCGCTGGCGTGAATGCTGAATTCGCCGGTCTGACGCTGGCCGCTGGCGTCAAAAAATACGCCGCGAACGCCGATGGCCCTGCGGTCGAACCAATCGACTTGATCCACGCGCGCATCGGTCAGGAAAAGGGCACCATTTTCGATGGCCGGGGGTACAAGTACCCGTAAAGCGTTTGTTTTTCCGTTGTAGGCGCACCCCAGCTCGCAAAATCCCGATTGCTGACAACGGTCGTCGCGATTGTGCGCCAGACGTCCGCCGCGCCAGCCCAGCGATTGAATGCCACGCTCCATAATGCGGTTATTGGCGTTCATGCGTTCATCGGGCACCCGATGCACATTCAGCAGGGTCTCAATGGCTTCAAAGTCGGCGTCGAGCCCTTCGAGGGGCAATCCGTGGTGTTCGCGCCACTCCTGAACGAGCTCGTCGGGCAGGCGTTTGCACAGATTGGTATTGTGCAGCGTCGAGCCGCCCACCCCTTTTCCCTGCAATATCGTGACGCCCAGGTCGCTGGTCTGTCGCGCGCCCTGTTCGGCAAAGAGTCTGGGAATCATCTCGTCTTCGCGCTGCGTCATATCCGAGGGCCGCAGAAAGGCCCCACGTTCCAGCGCTATCACCGACAAACCCGCGCGCGCCAGGTCGTGCGCGGCCATGCAGCCGCCGGCGCCGAGCCCGACAATGACCACGTCGGCGGCCATGCGCAGCCGCTCGCCTGCCTGCCGCCCTGCCACAATGCGCCCGAAAGGGAGAGTATTCACAAACCCTCCGGGTGGTGCAGGTTTGCGCCAGCCCAGTTTTCATTGCCGCCCCTAAAACCCGGCTCAATTCGAGGACCATCGTAGCCAATGGCGCCCCAGGTGGCGGGCTGGGTCCAGTACCAGAGCATACACAGCGTCTTGAGCGAGCGAAAAATGGCGGTGCGACGGGGGTTTGCGCTGTGCGCCCATCGTTCGATATTCGCGGTACGCTGCTCGGGCCGAAGGCGCGAAAAACGCGCGCGGTCGGGTCCATAAATCAGCGGCTGAAACTCCCATAGCACCAGCAGGTCGCGCAATTTACGCATCTGCGTGGGCGGCAGCCCCAGTACGTAGCGTTCAACAAAGCGGACGGCGGCCTTGTCGTCGGGTGGCGGCAGGTCGTCGCCATCGGTGGCACACAGGGTGAGTGCCAGCGCGCCCACGATGGCAGCTTCGTTGACGTCGAAGGGCTCGGCTCCTCGTGCCACAAAGCCCGGGTCGAGCCGACGAAGCGAAGCGGCGGCCGACGTCAGCGCGGGCGTCTCGAGGTCGGCCGACGCGAGCAGGGCGAGCGGCGAGCGCAGGGAATCCCGAAGATCCACGGGGCACTCCATCACGGGTTGGGCGGTCCACGTGCGTGGTTAAGGCACAGAACGGTATATGCCGCAAGCGCAGGATCCCGGGGTTGGTCAGCCCTGCGCGAGGCTGTGGGGGTGCGGGCGCGGTGTTTCAGGGCGTTGCTCGATCGTGCAACCCTCGTTCTATTGTGCAGGTTGCGCGTGTCGGCGAGGCTGGTTTATGCTGTCCGCGGTTCCACTTACCCCCAGTGAAGGCTTTTCTTATGTCGACTCTTCGTACTTCGGCGTTGCTTCTGGCGGCGTGTTTTGTTTCACCTGCCTTTGCCGATTCGCCTGTGGAGTCGGCGCGAGAGTGCTTGGACTCCGTCGAGTTGTTCGCGCAGGCGGCCGACCCGGTGCAGCTTCTGGACGCTGGAGCCGAGCCGCGCCGTGAGCTTCGGTACAATCTCGCGGCCATGCAGGGTGGGGCGATGGTGATGGACATGGATATGGACATGACCATGGCGAACCCCATGATGCCGGCCACCGCGCAGGTTCTGCCTCGCATGAGCATGCAGATGTCTCTTCAGAACCTGCAGGTCATGTCGGGTGATCGACTTCGTTATGAATTCACGCTGAACCGGACGCAGATTCTGCCCCGGTCCGGCGCGAATCCGGCGCTGATTCCGGCGCTCGAGAGCGCGATGGCGACCATGGGAACGATGTCCGGATACGCGGTGATTGATTCGCGTGGCACCACCATAGAGACGGATATGGTGAGCACGACCACCGACCCGGCGATGGCGGCCCAGCTTCAGTCGATCGAAGATTCCATGAAGAACATGACGGCGCCGTTTCCGTTGGAGGCGGTGGGTCCGGGTGCGCGCTGGTCGGTACCCATGGAAGTGTCCAACGCGGGATTTACGATTTCGCAGACGGCGACGTATGAGCTCGTGAGTGTGACGGGCGACACGGCGGTGCTGAACGTGTCCATCGCGCAGTCTGCACAGGCCCAGCAGATTCAGTCGCCTGACGTTCCGCCGGGCATGACCATGTATGTGGACAGTTATTCGGGCGTCGGCACAGGAACACTGACCATTCAGCTCTCGTCGGTGGTGCCGAACTCCACCATGACGCTGTCCAGCGATACGTCGATGTCGGTCGATGATGGCATGGGCAACCGCGTGCCGGTGATGTCCATGGAGATGCAGCTGGCCATGTCGATTCACCCGTAAAGGTCGCGTCGTTTGCGGCACGACCGCGTTGCAGGCTCATGCGCTGCAGAGCCCTGCGAGAGCGACGCTGTCAGGGGGTCAGAAAGGAGAGGAAACAGCTCAGCACAATGGCTCCGGCAAAGAGCCACGCCGCCCTGCGAAACCAGACCTCATGGTTGGGCACGAAGCGCGCAGCCGCGAAGACAACGATGGACGCAAGAAAAGCGGCCAGCGCGATGCGCCAGAAGTAGTCGATTCGTGGCGACGCCATGGAGCTGAGCGGATCAGGGGGGCCATGTCGCCAGTATGCGAGCGAGCGGTCGATGGCGTAGTACAGGCTTGAGACGGTACAGGCGAGGGTTACGGCGGTGAGCCACGTCCACGACAATCCGGCAGGTCTCGCGTCTGCTCCGGCAGAAAGGGATGTTTCGTTTCGCATAGGACTCCGTTGGGCAGCAGTGCAATAACACGGCCCCGTGAGGGGCTCAAGCGAAGGGTGAGCTGTTCGAAGGGTGTCACAGAGGCTGGTTGTCGGTTAATGACATCCGGAGATTCGACAGATAAACTGCATTGGCGGTTTGTTCACCAGGGTAATTGTCGTGTTCACGTCTGAGTCGCTCAAATTGCTGCTGGTTGACGCAATGGAGAAGGCGCCGAGCCTTCTGCTGGCGTTTTCAGGCTCATTCCTGATTATTTTAACGGGTATTCTGGTGGCCCGCTGGTGCGCCGGGCTGGTGAGGAAGGCGGCAGAGCGTCTTCCGGTAGGGGACCGGACGCTTTTTACGTTTCTTGAAAAGGTCGTGAAAGTGCTCGTCTGGGTGCTGGCGGGCGTGGTTGCGCTGGCTCAGCTGGGCGTTCCCATGGCCAGCTTTGTCGCGCTTCTGGGGGCGATCGGCCTGGGGGTGGGGCTGGCGCTGAAAGATACGCTAAGCGACCTGGCCGCCGGGCTGGTGCTGTTGGTACTTCGGCCGTTCGGCGTGGGAGACGGGGTCGAGATCGATGCCACAGAGGGGAGGGTAAAGGAGATAGGACTCTTTGCTGTACGGGTGCTGGCCTGGGACGGTGTCATGGTGACGATTCCAAACTCACGGGTGTGGGCCAACCGCATGAAGAATCTGGTCGTCCACGGAAACCGTCGGGTGGATATTCCCGTGGGCGTGGCCGCTGGCGTGGACGTGAAGCAGGTGACGCAGGTCATCGAAGCCGCCATTCAGGCGGAACCGTATGTAAAGCGTGACCCGGCACCGGTGGTGCATGCTCAGCACTTCGGCGATCAATCCGTGACGCTGGTCATTCGTTGCTGGGTGGACCCACAGCATGTCTGGCAGGCTCGCTCCGATGTGATGCTGGCCGTGAACGCCGCGCTGCAGCAGCACGATGTTGCGGTGTGTTTGCCGCAACGGTGAAACAGGCGGTTGCCGCGTGAACGGCACGCTGGGGAACGTTTTGTCAGGGGTGTAGCTGGCCACGGCGCCAGGCGACCACGCGCGGGCACTCCGGATCGGGCTCGAACGGAGAGCTGCTGTACGCCGTCACCACCGCCCTGCACCCCCCCTTGCAGACAGCGCGGTATGGACACGACGCGCACGGCTCTGCCGCTGTGAGGTGGTAGCGGCGCCATCGCAGCAGCTCTTCGCTGGTTTCCCAGCCGTCCACCAGCCCATCGACCCCGCCGACGTCCTGTTCGAGAAATGAGCAGGCGGTGGCGCGACCATCGGCTCGTACGGCAGCCAGCATATGGCCGGCCTCGCAACCCACGACCCCGAAGGTCTCGAGCAACGCGGGGTCGGGGTCGCCGGCACACAGAAATGGAACCAGCGAGCAGTCGACCTTGATGTTGACCTTCGGCCATTGCTTCATGAGCCGCAGGACCTCGGGCAGAAGCCGTTGCCGTTGGCCGGCATCCAGACGCATGGCGAGGTACGTGGCGTGCGCGCGGCCGGCCGGTTTGAAGCGCAGCAGCTCGACTTCGGACGCACCTGCCTCGATAGCCGCCGCGACGGTCTCGTCGAGCGCCTCGAACGTGTGGCGCTGCAGCACGAGGTTAATGCCGACCGACACGCTCGCCTGCGAGAGCATCCGAATGGCCGCGAGCGCCTT
>JAGWVZ010000152.1 GCA_018970625.1 Myxococcales bacterium
TGGTTCAAGCAGATCCTGCATGAGCTCGACACGGTCGCACAGCTGATCCCCCGCGGTGAGCTGCGCGAGGCTCGCCGCCTGCTCGATCGTGTGATCGCCATCGAGAAGCTGCTGGTGGACCAGATTCACCTGCTTGAGACGATGACCCCACGTGACTTTTGCCACTTTCGGCAGGCGCTGACGCCGGCCTCCGGGTTTCAGTCGATTCAGTTTCGCGAGGTCGAGTTTCTGTGCGGCGTGCGCGACGAAAACTACCTGAGCTACCTGCCGGCAGGCTCCGAAGAGCAGAATCGTCTGCGTGCCCGACTCGAAGCGCCGTCGCTGCGCGAGCTGGTGTACGAGCTGTTACGCGGTCGCGGCTTTGATATCCCGGCCGATGTGGACACCCGCGAAGAGTCGCTGCTGGCGGGCGCACGGGCGCTGCTGCCCGTCTATCGTGACATTGAAGAGCACGCAGCGGTCTACGACCTGTGCGAGGCGCTCGTCAGCCATGATGAGTGGCTGGTGTTCTGGCGGTTCCACCACGTGCGCGTGGTGGAGCGCATCATTGGCTTCAAGCCGGGCACGGGCGGAAGCAAGGGCGTGCGGTATCTGGACAGCACGGTAGGCAAGCGCGCCTTCCCGGTATTGTGGGCAGCGCGGGCGTTTCTGGACGAACGCGAGCTGTTCGCTGGCTACAACGGCCCAGGGTGAGCCCGGGTACAGACGACCTGTCGTCTGTCGCGCCCGTTCACACCGAAAGGTCGGCCTAGAGCGACGGCCCCTTGCGAATTTCCTTGCGACGACGACGCTCGGCGTCGCGGCGCTTGCGCTTCTCCTTGATGGAGGGCTTTTCGGCGAATCGACGGTTCTTGAGCTCCTTCAGGACGCCTTCGCGTGCCATCATGCGCTTGAGCTGCGAGATGGCCCGGTTGATGTTGTCGCGCTCGACCCGCACTTCGATGGGGCCAAGCCCGTCATCGCTGGAAACGCTACGCTTCTTATGCTCGTTCAAGGGGTTCTCCGGGGTTCAGCAAGCGACCGGCTACGTCTGTTCTGCCCGACGCGGCACGGAAGATCACAACAGAAAGAAAGATGCAGGAAGCAGCAGGAAGATGCTCTTCCGAAAGATAGAAGCCTTGGCGTCCAGAGACCGGTCAACCGGAACGATCAGCTGGCAGTGAGTGAGAGAGGCGGGGTAATGGGTACGGAAACGGAAAACGTCAAGCGTTGATCAGGGTACACAGGCGGCAAAACCCCGCCCGAAGCTCTGGCAGGTGGTGCCCGGCACGTCGTCACAATCCGACTCGCTGGCACAGCGCGATGTGCAAATGTTTTCGCCTGATTCGGCCCCGGTGAAGGTCCAGCAGAACTCCGAGGCGCTGCTGCAGTCGTCGCTGGAGTCGCAGAAACCGCCCGGTTCAACGGATCGGTCACCATCCAGGAAGACGCAGGAGCCATTTCGTGCTTCGTCGCAAATGAAGCGAATGGGCTGGTTAGACAGGCACGGGTTGGCTTCGGTGGTGCAGGGCTCGCTGGAAGCCAGCGCCCAGGTCATCTCGTAGGTGGTCAGCAGGTTGCCGAACTCTTCGCGGGCGAACTGGTCCACCCGGATCAGGTAGGTCCCCGCAACCAGCCGCTCAGCGATGGCCACCTCGGGGTTGCCGTCGGGCGATGTGCCGGCGCCCACAGCGCGGCCCTCGCTGTCGTAGAGGTACACGTCGATGTCAGCGCCGGTGTCGCTCTCGACTTCTACGGTCAGCTCAGCGCCGTCGTTGGGAATGGTCAGCGAATACCAGTCGTCGTCGGTGTCGCAGATGGTCGCGTCGCGAACGCGACCGCGCAGGTCGTCGATGCTGACGGCGGCCGAGTCGGTGTTGTTGGGTTCGAACTCATCGGACTCCTCGCAGCTGCCGACCACAGGGCGCGAGCAGAGACCGACGTTGTCGTCGTTCCGCAGGCACACGGCTGAGCCATCACAGTCGTCGTCGGTGCCGCAGCGCTGGGCTTCGCAACGCCCTGTGTCGCTGTTACAGGTGGTGGAGTTGGGGCAATCGGCGGCGGTCTCACAGGTGCTGAAGCAGATGCCGGAGCGTCCGAATCCCAGGCAGTAGCCGTCGGGGAGCGAGCTGCACTCGGCGTCGCTGGTGCAGTTCTGGGTGCAGAAGTTGGCGTCGAACGAGCCGTCGAAGTTGTAACAGCCAAGGCCTTCGACGCAGTCGGTGGAGTCGTCGCAGGCGCCGCCGCCCGGGCTCGGCGACTCGGGCACGTACGATACGCAACCGCCATTCTCACACACCTGTCGGCCGGTGACCGTCGCGCAGTCGTCGTTCGAGGCACAACCGGCGGTCGCGAAGTTCAGCTCGATTTCGTAGCGGGTGTCGAGTCCGAGGCCGGTGACGGCGTCGTCGACCACCAGGTACCAGGTGCCGGCTGGCACGCGGGCGAACGTAAACGTCTCGGGGTTGGCGTCTTCGGCCTCGGCGCCGTCAAAGCGGCGGCCGTCAGCGCCAAAGAGCAGCACATTCAGGTTGTTGCCCTCTTCGAACGCGACCAGACCCGAGACGGTGGTGGCCTCGTCGAACGTGAGCGCAAAGTAATCGTCGTCGTCCTCGCACACCGACAGGGTGCTGCGCGCAAACGACTCGCTGGTGTCGACGGGGTAGGCTTCGGAGATCGAGTTGTTGAGCTCGAGCACGTCGTCGCCGCACTCCGGCTCAAACGCTTCGATACAACGACCGTCGGCGAGCGAACACACAAATCCCTCGCCGCACGCGGCGTCATCGACACAATCAACGGCGATCGCCAGCGCGTAGGCGCCGGCGTTGCGACCCGAGACGCGGACAATCACTTCTGAGTCAGCGGCGGACTCAAAGCGCGCGACCTGCGCGGTTTCGCCGGTGCGCTGAAACACGCCGTCCAGTGTTTCACCGTTCACACCCTCGACGACCAGCAGCAGGGCGTCGGGTGCATCAACGGGCGTCAACTCGACGACCATGCGGCGGCCGGCGGGCACACGCACCCGATAAAAGTCGTCGGCGCCTTCGCAGTGCCACAGCTCGTCGTCTTCAAAGCCGTCGGCCGGCACGACAAGCGCTGTGGCGGCGTCCTGATTGGGCGCGTAGCGATCTTCCTCTTCGCACGCCGGCTCAAACGGCGCGACGTCTTCCGGCGACACATCCGTCACCGTCGTATCCGTTCCGATCACGTCAGGGGTGCCGCCGCTGCCGTCCACGTCGCCGATCACGCCGGCGTCCCCGGGTTCTTCGGAGCGCGGCTCGCTGCCGCAAGCGGCCAGAAGACCGGGTACGACGATACAGGTGAGCAGAGTGGAACGTGAAGATCGAAGGGCGTTCACGACGGGTTCCGGGCGAAGGGACCAGAACCCGCAGGCGCGGCAGGCACCCGCGGGAGCCGTGCACCGTAACCAACGTTTGCTTCGATGCAAGCGTAAACCGCGGTGCACGCGGGTACACGTTCCGCATTTTGGCTTTGCGCAGATCAAACACTCGCTGCGCCGGAACTTCGACGATCGCCTCGGCAACGGCTGGCAGGGCGGCATTGCCGCTCAAATTTCCATACAGCGATATGGATAATCCGGCGATTCGCTGAAGAAAACGCACTCATAATTGCCGTAGCCAGTATAACAGGCTTCCGGATATTCGTCGGTTTCTCCGTCGCAATCGTCGTCGATACCGATACAGATTTCCGGCGTTGCTTCTCGACCATTAAAAACCGGAGTTTTCGCTACCGGAACGTTTGGCCACGTCACGATAGGCCATAAAATGTCCTGTCGCCCACTCACCCCACCACCATTGACGCCACTCCGCCGCTCGGCGCATGGTGTACCGCGCTACCTGAACCTTGCCACCCGATGCCGGTGCCCCCATGAAGTCCTCACGTACCCATCATGCTGCCACTCGCCTGCTTCTGCTGGCGCTGACCACGTCGCCCACGCTGTTCGCCTGCGGCGATGACGATGCGACGCCCAGTCCCGAACCGGAAATCACGCCCTGCATGACCGATGAAGAATGCGGTGCAGGGCGGGCGTGCGACCCGACAGCCTCGCCAGACCCGGACGGTTGTGTAGCGCTGACGCCGTGTACGACCGTCTGGGAGTGCGCGACGGGACAGTCGTGCAGCGATGCAGGATATTGTGGTGACTTTGTGCTTCCGGCACAGCCAGAAGGCGCAACGTTGCCGATATTTGTGCTGAATGATGACCGTCAGGGCATGGCGTTCTTTGATTTTCCGTATCCATCCGATCTGCGGCTGGACGCGGATGGCACGCTGTCGCTTGCGGGCATTCCGGTGCCGACACCCGACCTGCCCAGCGCCGCCTTGTACGGCGGTTTGATTGAAACGGCCGAACAACTCCGCGGCTTCTCGCACGTGCCCGTCGCCTGGTTCCGGTTTTCGGCCCCGCTGGCCGGGCGTCGATTTGAAGACGTGATTGCGGCAGAGGCAGGCAGTCCGATATTATTGGTGAATATCGACGAGAACTCTGAATTTCAGGGCGAATTGATCCCCGTGGTCGCGCACACATTGCCCGCTGACCCTTATACCGCAGAAAATGTGCTGGGTGTTGCGCCACGCCCGGGCTTTGTTTTGCGACCGGATACGACCTACGCGTTCGTCGTTCGTCGCGCGCTGAACGACGCCACCGGCGCTGCGCTGGGCACCGCCGCTGATTTCTGGCTTATGGCCAATAATGGGCTACCCGAAGGCGAAAATGGCGCCGCTGCAGCGTCGCTATATCAAGGGTTGTGGCCTGTGCTCGCCGAGCTGGGCATTGCGGTGGACGATGTGGCCGTGGCAACGGTGTTTACGACGGGTGACGCGCCGGCCGACCTGTTTGATTTGACCGAAACGGTACGCACACAGCACGACGGCGAATTGACCAATATTCGGGTCGACGATGCCGATGGCGCTGACCATCCGGGTTATTGCGAAATTCTGGCGGAATTTACAGTCCCGCAATTTCAGAAAGGGCGGCCGCCCTTTGATGAGGATGGCCTGTTTGAATTTGACGCCAACGGTGACCCTGTCGTGCAGCGCGAAGAAACCCTGCCCGTGGTCATTACGCTGCCTTTTACCGAGGGTGAAACAATGCCAGTGGGTGGTTACCCGCTGGCGATTTATTTCCATGGCTCGGGTGGCGTGGCGCAACAGGTGATTCTTCGTTCGCCGGTTGACGAGGAAGGAAATGCCGCACCCGACGAGGGGCCGGCGTATGTTCTGGCAACCCATGGTATTGCCGCGGTGGGTGCGGCGTTGCCGATTTCACCGGATCGCGTGCCGGGCGCCAGCTCCATCGCATATCTGAATTTCAACAACCTGAAGATGTTCCGCGACCTGTTCCGGCAGGGTGCCATTGAGCAGCGTCTGATGCTGGACGCGTTGCTGGATTTGCGCATTGAACCGTCCACCGTGGCTGCTTGCACCGGGTTGGCCCTGCCTGACGGCGAACCCCGTTATTATTTCAATCCTGACGCGATTATGGCCATGGGCCAGTCCATGGGTGGTCAGTACACGAATGTCGTGGCGACGCTGGATCCACGTATTCAGGCGGCGGTGCCGACAGGTGCGGGTGGATACTGGAGTTATTTTATTCTGGAGACGAGCCTGATTGCGAATATCCCGACGCTGGTTGCGGCGTTGCTGGGTACGCAGGCCGAGCTGACCTTCATGCACCCGGTATTGTCGACCTTGCAGCAGGCGTGGGAGCCGGTAGAGCCGATGGTGTATATGCCGCGTCTGGCGCGCAGGCCGCTCGACGGGCATCCCGTTCGCGATGTCTATGTACCGGTGGCTGCGGGCGACAGCTATTTTCCAACGGTTGTGTTCGACGCCATGGCCCTGGCATACGGGCACGGGCAGGCCGGCGAAGAGCAGGAAGGCTGGGATACCATGCAGGCCGCGCTGGCGCTTGCGGGTATTGACGGGCTCGCCGATTTTCCGGTGCGTGCGAACACAGACAGCGAAACCGGCGAAACGTATACCGGCATCAATGTGCAGCACACGCCCGACGGTTTTAGCGACCCGCACGATATTTTTATGCAGTTGTCGGTTGCGCGCCATCAGTGGGGTTGTTTCTTCGAGACCTGGTTGCGCGACGGCGAAGCCACGGTGGTTGAGTTCGCCGAAGCCGGAACGGCCTGCCCCTGATATTCGCGCAGCGCCGGAACTGGCCACCGCCCTGAAAAGGCCCGGCAGGTGTTTCGCCCCTTCTGAGTGAGAGCGCGTGAGCGGTAAATACCCGGAGTTATTGCCGGAATATTTACTGTTCACGCCACAATAATGCCCGGATTATTCTGCCGGCTCGATGGTGACGTCGGTGCCCGTAACGGCGCTGAAGTCCATGTTGAGCTGCCAGGGCGTATTGCTCAGGTAGTCGGGCATGAACGACGAGTAGTTGGGGTCGGTGCTGTGGTGTACCTGACCGCCGGGCAGCTGGATGCTGCACTGGGCGCCTGCGGGGAGCATGTCGCAGACGAAGCGCATGGAAGCACCCGAGCGGTGGCTGTAATCGCGCTCGCGGGCGTTGCTGATGTTGGCGACGTCGACGGTGAAGAGGCCGCCGTCGTTGGCGAAGGGTCCGACGTTATAGGCGCCGACGCCAAAGGTGTCGAAGAGGTCTGCGCGCAGGGTGACCGTGTGCATGCGGCCCCAGCGCCAGTTGTTGGCGTCTGCACCGAACTCTTCGGCGAGCCAGGCGCCCGACGTGTTGACGGCGGTGAGCGCCATGTCGGCTGCCGTCTCGACGACGTCTGCGGTAGATGCGTCGTCCCAGTAGGCGTCGGGAGCGTTCAGGCGGGGGTCGCCGCTGAGCACCATGGCCATGTGTCGGTAGCCGGGGAATCCGGCCCATGCGTCGGACTCGTCGTCGTAGGTGGCAAAGCGCAGGTCGTTGAAGACGGTGTGGAAGGCGGTACAGCCAATCGACGCTGCGGCGACAGCCGGGTCGGGGTCAACGTCGCCGTTGCGGTCGCTGGTGGCGAGGCCGGTGGGGCAGGAGCCGTCCCAGTCGGCGAGCGCGTCAATGAGCGCCTGGCCTTCCGGTGTGACACCTTCGCCAAGGCTGCCGAGCAGCTCGTTGAGGCCGTCGAGGGTGCTGGTGGCGAGGATGGTGGTGACGTCGCCCTGAATGCGGTGCATGTCGGCGACATCGAGGGTCTCTTCGGCCTGAAGCAGGTCGATGATGCGCTCTTGTCGGTAGCCTTCGGCGACCGAGAACTGCACGGGCGGGTAACCGTCGTTGGTGGGGTCACCGTCGGCGAGCGCGCCGGTCATGTCGTTATTGGCGGTGGCGATGACGCCGGCCGCGGGGTTGAAGGCCTGCGGCAGCTCGTCAATCGGCCAGAACTCTTCCCACTCGGCTGAGCCGTCGCCGGGCACGGGCGCCCAGTTGGGGAGCTCGGCGCTGGCCCAGGTGCGGTAGGGCACGCGGTTGTAGGGGAACCAGCCGATGCTGCCGGCGGTGTCTGCGAGTACCCAGTTCTGGCCGAGGGTTGCAGACTGTGAGAGCACCTCGCGGCCCTCTTCGACGGTGGCCGCCTGAGCGAGTCCGAAGAGTACGTTGATGTCGGCGCCGATGTCCTGCGCGGCCCAGCGGAGGGTGACGGCGGTGCCGGCTTCTTCGTCAATAGACAGAACGGGGCCGTGGTGAGGCACAAAAATCAGCTCGCGAGTGGCTGTGGTGCCATCGGCAAGCTCAAAGGTGTGCTCGCGTACCGTAAATGGGACTTCTTCACCGTTGAAGATGACGGCGTCGCGGGCCTCGTTGAGCGTCTCGACGTAGACCTCGGTGAGGTCGAGGTACGAGGCGGTGGCGCCCCAGGCGAGGTTCTGGTTCTGCCCGAGCACGACCCAGGGCAGGCCGGCAAAGGTGACGCCGAA
>JAGWVZ010000153.1 GCA_018970625.1 Myxococcales bacterium
GAGCAAGAAAACCGGCAGTCGTTACTGGACCGACGCCTGTCGCATAACCGGACAGGTAGGTGGACGCCGAGCTGTTGGTCACCGCGACGGTCATGTCTGAGCTGGGCGTTGTAACCGCAAATTCGTAGAGCCCTCCTTCGGCAATTTCGAATACATACCGGTCGGCTGGCGTGCCGTACGTCGCATGTGTTTCCTGCGGACTGAGAACGCCGGAAAGCTCATTACCAATTGTGAGCGACTCACCGGAAACCGTGGCAATCCCGGAGGATACATTCAGTTCGTAGGCGAGCTCTTCACCATACAGGTAGCCCGAGACGTTCAGGATATAACGGCCATCCACGGGGAGGCGACTCGCAAATGCATTCAAACCCATATACGGATATTCTTCGTATGCTGAACCGTAACCGTAGCTCAGCGTTTCGCCGGTAGGCGAAATCACGGTCAGCGTCGCGCCATCCGTAGAATTCAGGCTAAAGGTCATCTCTTCACCCTGATCACCCTCGAAATAATAGACGTCCTGCCGACCGCCATCACCGCGGACCGAGTCCAGATTGCTGATGGTCCCTTCGTAAGTTTGCCCTGCCCGCGCGGTTACCGGAGAGAATTCGGGTGCATCCGTGATCGTGGCCGTAATGGAATACCCGCCGTACGACATATAGAGGTCGCTGTACTCGACGCGGTAGGTGGTGTCGGTGACTGCGACCACAGACGCTGACGGGTTCAACGTACCGTTGCTGTCGTCGTTCTCGGCGATGAGGGTTCCGTAGCTGTCGTACACGCGAAGGTAACCATCCAGCGACTCGCTCTCTGTGGTCACGTTGAGCACTTTTCCCGCCGGCACCTCGACGATGTAGGCATCGAATACGCCAGTACCGTCCGAATCAGGTGAATCGGTCTCCTCGAGTGCGCCTGCGGTCGTTCGACCGGAGTTCAACGCCGTACCGCTGGGCTGAAGAGCAACGCTGCCCTCTGCCAGGCTGACTGAAACCGTGGCAGGTTCAGAGCTTCCCGAGCCAACAACGAGCCGGTACGTTCCCGTGACAGATAACGTACTGGTGAGTTGGGAAGGCACACCTGCGCTGTAGGTGTAGAGTTCGCCGAGGGACTCAAACGTAGGAGACACGAGCCTGACGGTAGGTGTCGAGCTGGCTGACATGACGGAGTAGGTCACCTGAGTGCCGGCCTCCCCTTCAAATGTCAGAATCTCGCCCCGACTCCCGTTCATGACCTCGCCATCGGTGTTGTCCACCAGAAGTTCACGGGTCTCGCCCATCGAGATCGAGCCCATGGTCACAGGTCGCTCCACGTACTGGTCCACGAACACAGACAGGTCGCCCGTCGTTTCAGAGCTGAATGTCGTCGCGACCAGTGTGTACGGTCCGGCCGAGGGCAGCGAAACAACCACGCGAGCGTCCAGATTGCCGCCGCTGTCGTCATCGCGCGCCACCTCAAGCCCATCGGGACCCAGAAGAATGAGGTATGTGTCCATCGACTCCGATGCCACGCGGATTTCAACCCGGTCACCCGCGGCACCCGAGAACGAATAGCCTCGGTAATGAGTCCCCCGTTCTGCAAAAATCGGATCAGAAAGAGTCAACGTCGCCGAGACCGTCTGTCCGAACGTAATGGGTTCCGACGAGACCTGTGCCGACGCAGTAGAAGGCATGACGGCAAGCACTGCAACGAGCGATACGAGACAGAGACGCAACGACGTGTTCATGAACAGCTCCTGTAGCGGTGAGTTCGTCGACCGAAATAAGCCGAACGGCCCATGGGACATGGCACACAAACGCGGAAAACCGGATTTCGACCCACACCCACAGCAAGAAAACAGATGGAAACCTAGCAGAGACGACGAGCGTCAATCAAGCCCTGCATCCTCTGAAGCTCTATCCCCCGCGTCACGCCCTTCCAACGCGCGACCGCGCTGCGGAGCCCGCGCGTGGACTTAACCTTCGTTTGGCACACCGCCCGAGATGCGCCTGTCCCAATCCACATTGGATGATTCGTCGGGCCGTACACGCTCGCCGGGACGAACATGGGTGCGAAACACGTAATCCCACAGGGGGCTGGATACGCCAAACCAGCGATTGTGTAGCGTATGATGCTGCATGTGCCGGCGACGAAGGATCTTGAACACACGTGACGTGGGTTTGCCGAAGTGTGTGTACAGATGGATATAGTCGTACGCGAGGTAACCAACCACAAACCCTGCGAAGAAGGGCCACATCATGACCTGACCCAACACAACCCAGAGCACAGCCAACGTTGGAAAGGCCACGCTCAACGCAATGGGTACGGGTGCAACGAGACGGTCAAACTCCGTCGCATCGTGGTGGGCCTGATGAACGATGTAATAATACTTCCGAATCGCCTTGATGGGCGGCACATAGTGCATCGCCCAGCGATGCAGCGCGTACTCCATCAAGGTCCAACCGAACATGCCGGCGACGAACAGTCCAGCGTAGACAGGGACGGTCACACCGACCGAAAACGCATACCACGACATCGCGACAACCGCCGGAATCCAGAACAGCGCGGGCCACACAGGGTGGGTGCGCGTCATCGACTCCATGAGATCGTTCTCAAAGATGCGGGTGTTGGGATTGTAAGCCGAGTTCGCCATATTCATCGCGCGTTCCGTTGGACGGAAGACAGGTCGCGGGCCGCATAACACGCGACTCGCACGCCGCGCAAGGCTCCTGTTTCTGAAACTTCATACCGAACGGTCGGTTACGCGATTGTGACAATGCAACACAACCCGCCGATGCCATATCCGTTCACTCGTCACTCAACGGCCAACGACGAGCGCAACGACAGGCATCTCCCCGCTACGAAAACGTTTTGCATGTCAGGTGGTTTAACCACTCGACCCGGGAAGGTCAGGGTACAGCCTGTGCCGAGCCTTCCGATAGCTGACCCGGACCCCATTGCGCCACCGGACGATTCTGCCCGACCGCGAGCAGGCGTAACGTCACGGGTGACTCAGCCGAGATCCCACTCTCTGCAAATCGCCAGGTGATGGCATGACGTGCATGCTCACGACGACCGCCCGTCAGGCCTGTCGTCTGAAGGGGACCCATCGTCGCAGGATCGACCACAACGAACTCACCACCCGTCGAGACAAGTAGCTGTACGTCCACCGGATCCTCCTCGGCGTCCCAGGTAGTAAACCAGACGATCGCCTCTTGGTCCGACGTGTGGACGGGCCCAAGTGACGTTACCGCCGCAGGGTCATTACCAAACTCGACATCCGAACCGCACGCGCTCGCGACCAGGATTCCCAGACACAACACGCCAGTCACGAGGAGATGACGAAACCCCGAACGCGTGCGTCCACGCTCTTCGGATGGCATGTTCAAGGGCGTGCTGCCGCCCTGCAACCAGGCTGGTGAATTCACGCAAGCTCTCAATCGTAAAGGGGAAATCGGCGAAACTCGCGAATCATTTTCAACATGGTCGTATGCAGCTCGCCGGGAGCACATACCATGGTGCTGTTACGCAACGCCAGCGCCTGTCCGCTGTAAGTCGTGCATCGCGCGCCAACGACCTCGGCGATGGCCACGCCGGCGCAGAAATCCCACGGCTTCAGGTTTGCTTCCCAGTAGCCGTCCAGGCGGCCGGCGGCGACCCACGCGAGGTCGAGCGCCGCCGAGCCCATGCGGCGGCCGCAGCGGCAGCGACTGATGAACGCTTCCCACAGGTCGAAGTTATTGTCGGGGTTGGTGCGTCGGTCGTACGAGAATCCAGAACCAAGCAACGCGTCCTCGAGCGGCGCAGCATGCAGGGTGGGCAGCCGCGCATCGTTCAGCCAGGCCATCGTGCCGTCCGTGGCAAACATTTCGTCCCGCATGACGTCATACACGACGCCGAGCAACGCACGCCCATGCGCCCAAACTCCGATGGAGACTGCAAAATGCGGCAGGCGCTGAACAAAGTTAGTGGTCCCGTCAATGGGATCAATCACCCACATGACATCGGATGGCTCGCCCTGCATGCCCTCTTCTTCGCCCAGGATCGGCAAGGACGTGTGTTGCGACAGCACCTCGCGAACGACCTGCTCGGAGCGGCGATCGGTGTCCGTGACCAGGTCAATGGCGCCTTTGTGGTGCACACCCACTCCGCGTGGCTGCAGAAAACCCTCGCGTACCACATGGCCGGCTGTGCGGGCGGCCAGCCGAGCGGCCTCTAATAGTCTCGTTCTTTCAGCGAGTTGCATCGTAACCGTCAACGGTGGGTAAGAACCAGTATCAAAATCCCAGCGTGCGAAGCACAGCGTTGTGAATGCGCGGCCGCCACAGGCGAATCAGCGCATTGTCGCGCGTCGGGTGCACCCGGTTGGTCAACAACGCAATCACAAGCTGCCGCTGCCGGTCAATCCAGACGCTGGTTCCGGTAAAGCCCAGATGACCGAAGGTCTGAAAACGAGTCTGGCCGTCGCCAGCCAGCGACGCACGCGAAGACGGAACGTCCCAGCCGCCGACATAGCCGGTTGTGATGTGCGCGCCGCTGTCCCATATATTTTGCAGGGCGGCTGCCAGCTCAGGCAGCGGCGCCACACCAGGTCGTGGTGCAAGGCCAAGCGCGGCCCGGGCAAAGGCGCCCACATCGGCCGCGGTCGAAAACAGCCCTGCATGGCCACAGATGCCGCCCAGTGTCTGAGCGTTCTCGTCGTGCACGACTCCCTGCAGCGTGCGACCATGCCAGGGACAAAACTCGGTAGCGGCCACGTGGCCCGGCGCAATCGGTCCAAAGGCCGTGGCGGTGAGTTGGAGCGGACCTGCAATCTCGCGCTCAAACGCCTCATCGAGTCTGGCACCGCCTATGCGCTCCAACCAACGACCCAGCGCGACGAACCCGACATCCGAGTAAACGGTGACGCCGGAATCGTGCGCTGCCGGGAGCGATGCAAAGAGCTGCCGCGCCAGTTCGAAAGTCGCCGCAGTGGGCAAAGCACCGGGGGTCAGCTCGTCGCGCACCGCCTCGAAGATGGCCACGTGCGCTGGCAGTCCGCTGGTGTGTTGAAGCAGCTCTCGCAGCGTCGGCTCGGCCACACAGAGGTCTGCGGGACAGCGGGCGTCCAGTGCGATCTGACCACGATGAAGCGCCAGCGCGGCCAGCGTCGCCGTGCACATGGCCTTGGTCACCGACGCAAGGTCGAAACGGGTGTCACGTGTCACCTGCTCGATGAGCGCGCCGCCCCCGACATGCGCAGTCGTGCCCACGGCATGATCGAAAACGACGGATTCACCCAACGAAACATGAAGTTGCAACGCGCTGGCAACTCCCGATGCATAGGCCTCTTCAAGCAGCGGCTGCAACCCGTGCCACGCAACGTTCGGGGTCACAGACGTCCGTGACGAGTCCGGAATCGCCACAGCGACCGTCGTTCGCGGTGGCACAGGCGCGTGTTCGCTCGCATCAAACAGGTCCAGAATCCCCTCGAAGCTGGTGCGCAGTGTCCCCGCCTGCGCATCCAGTTCATAGGGAAACCCAAGAACAAAGGGCTGGTTGGGGTGTTCGTGACCGGACAGAAACCCTGCAACGACCGGGCATTCCCACGCGGCCGTCTGTGCCTCCAGCCACTCGTCGAACTCCCACCCGGACAAGTCGCCGCATCGGGTGAACTGCCCAAAGACGACCGCGGACGGTCGTGCATCACCCAAGGCCATCCTGAGCGTCGTCAGCATGCGGTCCAGCCGATAGAGCGGCTCGCCGACGTCCTCCAGAAAGAGGATCGCACCGCTCAGGTCGGGGCAGTAGCTTGTTCCCACCATCGCCGACACGAGCGCCAGATTGCCACCCAGTAGTCGACCACGAGCCCTGCCCGGGTGCACACATCGCAGGCCAGACCACGTACGCGGCGCGAGCGGCTGTTGCAGAAAGCGCAGCAGGGCAGCCGCCGCATCCGGGTTTGGGTCGAGCGCCAACGACGTCACCACCGGACCGTGAATGGACGGCATACCACGCGTGGCCGACCACAGATGAAGCGCGGTGATATCAGAAAATCCGCATATCCAACGGGGATTTAGCTGCAGATTCGCCGGCAGCCGTTCGAGTACACGCATGGTGCCGTAACCGCCGCGAGCGGCAAGGATTGCCCCGACCGAGGGGTCCTGCAGCGCCGCGACAAGATCGGCTGTCCGAGCCTCATCGGCAGCTGCCAGATAACCCGGGCCGCGACCGAGCGCGTCGTCATGGGCGACGGTCGCGCCCGCAGCCTGCAGCCGCCACAAGCCTTCGCGAAAACGGTCCGCATCGACGGCGCCGGCGACGTGAACCACCCTCAGCTTCTGTTCGGGGGACCATGACGGGGGTATGCGAATCACCGGCTTCCTTTAAAAACAAATCCTTACCAACCACTGGGACGCGGTGGTTTCACGGGGACCGCCGAGGTACCCGCGCCCGGTTCAGACGGCTGTTCATCTGGCAGGACCGGAGGCGGCGTCGGCTGACGTCCTTCCATGGCAGCATCGAGCACGTTTTCAAGCTGTTCACGCGCCGCGGCGCTGCTGGCCGACGTTCGCCCGTCGAGCGTCGACAGACTCACCGTGTCCAGCTGCAATGGCATCGCGAATGCCCGCACATGGAAGTCGTCTACCGCGCGCACCAGAAAGTCATCGACGGCTTCTTCAGCTGCCTGTGTTGTCACTGAACAGGTGCCATTGCCTCCGGTGGGCGGGTTCAGGCAAATCTGGATGCGGCCAGCTTCAGCGCTCACGTTGACCCCAAATCCGACCCCCGACGCCTGAAAGCGTGGCGAGTTTTCCAGCCGCTCGGCCACGGTCTGGGCGTGACCATCGCCCTGTGCCTCAATATTGGTAGGCAGGGCAATACCCAGCCTGCGAACGACGCCGGGGTCGAGCTCCATCGCGGTCGCCAGAAGCGCCACTCCCTGGGACGCTTCGCCACGGTCGAGCACGAGCCGGCCCAGCAGGGCGGCGGTACGCGCACGCAGCAGCACTTCGCCGGCGGGCAACCCTTGCAGTACGCGTTCGGCAAGTACCTGCGCCCGCTCGAGATTACGGCGATGCACCTCGACTTCGAACTCCATGGCGTCCAGCCAGGGCGCCGCCTGCTCGCCCAGCTCTTCGTCACGTCGCGCGCGAATGATGGCCACGTCGACCACGCCTGCGCCGAGAATCCCGACCAGGTCACCCGTCATCCAGACCGGGATGTCCAGACCGCGCGGGCTGTAAGGGCGAATGGTTTCGACGAGCCGCTCGGTGCTGAGCGATGCGCGTACCCGTTCCATGTCTGCGAGTCGTTGCGCCTGATTTCGAAGCGCGACCAAAGGCGGAGCGTTACCCGAGAGACCCCATGCGGCGGCGATCTCAGCCTGCCGTTCCTCGTGCGCGCGCTGCGCAGCGAGCCGGGTGACGGCGTACCCACCCACCGCCTGCTCGGCCTGCGACGAGGTCAGGCCGCGACGGTCGGGACGGTCTATCGAACGGGTGATGGCCGTGAGCGCCTGTTCGGTGCGACCCGCGACGAGCATGACCTGCGCATAGACAGCCTCGGTCTCGGCACGGGCCTGATCGCGCAGGTAGGGGGGTTGACGGCGGCGCCATCGGTCCATTTCGGTCAGGGCGGTGGCGGCATCGTTGCTGCGACCCTGCGCAAGGTAAAGGCGTGTAAGCAGGCGCCATGGGTTGGCCGGCGTGTAAGCGAGTCGTGTGGTGCCCTGTCGCGCCAGCGATTCGGCTTCGGCCGGTTGCAGCGCGGCGAGCGCAGCGAGCCCTGCGTTATAGGCGTGGACCGCGACGTTGACGCCGTTGATGGGGTCGGTTGCGTCGGTTCTGGCAGCGCGTTGTTGCGCCCAGTCGAGCGCAGCGGCGCAGGCTTCGAG
>JAGWVZ010000154.1 GCA_018970625.1 Myxococcales bacterium
GAGTCGCTCCAGCGCTCGTCATGAGCGCTTTTTTGTACTTCATAAGCGATACGCTGCGCTCCATAAGCGCCTCGAGTACCGCCGCATCGGATTCAACCTGCTGCACCTGCGACAGCGCCTCGGTCACGCGCACCAGCTCGGCGTTCACCCAGCGCTCTTTCAGCCGCCGCGTGATGCCTTCCCAGGTGGCGCTGGCCGCCGCGGCGTCCATGGCCACGGCCGAGGCCAGCACGGCATACATGCCTTTCACCAGACCCTGGTCGTCCCATGATTCAAAGAGCTCCTGCAGCGTGCGAATGCGGCCTGCTGCGTACTCTTCGGCGGCCTCGGCCAGAAAACTCTGAAACCGTGTGTCGTCCACCAGCAGCGCGATCTGCTCGCGAAAGGCGGAATCCAGCAGGCGCGGATGGTCGTTCAGCGTCACCAGTAACGTCGCGTGATCGCGCGACAACGTCGCTGCCACGACCTGCTCTTCGGTCGCCTCAGTGTCTTCAGCCGGCTGCTGCTCAAAATTCCTGCGCTCCGTCGCCTGCTTTCTGTCGCGCCATGCCCGCACCAGCTGCTCTGCCGTAAAGCCAAGTCGCCGAGCAGCATCCTCGGTCGCGGCTTCACGCAACAGCCGGTTTTTCACGACCGACAACACATCGCCCAGCTCTTCGGCTGCACGCGTCCGTGTCGCTACATCGCGCCCCACTGCCGGACCGATGATCTGGTCCACCAGAATATCGAGCATGGGCCGAGCCGAGTCGAGCACGCGTGCGATGCCGGCGGTGCCTTCGGTGCGCGCCAGATCGTCAGGGTCCTGACCATCCGGCAGCTGTGCCCAGAGTACCTCGGGCATGTCCGCTTCCATGAGCACATCGAACGCCTTGCGCGCCGCCGCACGCCCGGCCCGGTCGCCGTCATAGAAGAGGATGACCCGACGCGTAAACCGCATCAGCAGCCGCGCCTGTGCTTCGGTGAGCGCTGTTCCGAGCGCCGCGCACGCCTCGGGGAACGCCCTGGCATGCATGCTCACGACGTCAAAGTTGCCTTCGACCAGCACCGCCCGCCCCCGCTCCTGAATCGCCCGCTGCGCGGCATGCAGGCCATAAAGCTCGCGGCCCTTCGTATAAAACGTCGTCTCGGGAGAGTTGATGTACTTTGCGTTCTCAGCCGGATCGAGCGTCCGCCCCGAAAACGCCAGCACCTGCTTCGAGAGCCCGTAAACCGGGAACATGATGCGGTCGCGAAACCGGTCGTATTGCCCCGATTCGTTCTGCCGCGTAATCACCAGGCCCGCAGCGTCCAGCGCGGCCACGGCGACGCCACGCGGAACGGCCGCGTCCAGCAGGTTGGACCATCCGGAAGGCGCATAACCCAGACCGAACGCTCGTGCGGTGGCCTCGTCGATACCGCGCGTCTCCAGATACGAACGCGCTGCGACATGCCGCCCCGACCACAGCTCGGTCTCCCACAGGTTCTGGGCGAAGTCAGTAGCGCGGAAGTAGCGCTCGCGTTCTCCGCGACGGGCGTTATCGACGTCATCCTCGATGCGCTCGATGCGAACGCCCGCCCTGTCGGCCAGCTTCTGCATCGCTTCGGGGAACGACAACCCATCGTGACGCATCAGGAATCCGACCGAGTTGCCCGAAGCGCCACACCCAAAACAGTGGAACACGCCGCGCTCGGGCGAAACGCCGAACGAAGGCGACTTCTCCTGGTGAAACGGACACAGACCGACCCAGCGTGTGCCGCGCCGTTGCAGCTTCACGTACTGTCCGACGACCTCCAGAATGGAAGTGCGTGACTGAATCTCTTCAACGAGCTGCTGGGGTATTCGCCCACCCATGCCAGACTCGACCGGGAATGAGGAATGGTAGGACACGCGAGCATACGGGGAGGCATCCGTCTGTCAAGCGACCGACCGACACTTTTGCCACGGTCCGGCGGCCCTCCACGCATGTTTTGCAGGGCGGCGGTTCGGTTCGGCGTTTGCGCTTGATCCACCGCTGCTCGTCGCCAACCACAGTTCTTTCTTGCCGGCGCCACGCGCGACATCACCGGTCTATTGGCTGACACCAGGCACCTGAGTCACACACGCGCGCGGATTTTATCGTGTTGGTGGGTTCTTGTTACCCGGATTCTGCATTTGCCAGCCAGCTCGTCGCATGAGTCAAAGCCGGGCAAACGCAGGAGCCTGCATCAATGCCGGGTGTTCGAGCACTCGCTGCGCGCATTTGTCGGATGGCTTCGGGGCGAGGCGCTCGACAAACAATGGATTCGAATGACGCCTGTCAGTGCGCCGTAATCGTCGGTTCGTTTTCGGACTGAAGTGGAATCCAGACTTCATTCCGTCGCAACCAGGGCAGCGTCCACGGCGGGTCGTAGCGATTTATTTCGGGCGGACCCGCTGCGCGCAGGCCTCGCGCGGCGATCCACGATGTTAGTGTTTCGGTCTGGCTCGCCATTCGGGCGGCGGTCCAGAAGCCGGTGAATCGAATAACCGCCACCCGCCTGCCCGGCAGCTCGCGTAATTTCACCCGCCCGTCGTTCGGGGTGGGCATGGTTTGCAACGACGAACCCGACGGCATCGTGAATGATACCACCCATGCTTCGCCGTCTGGTCGCACGCCGACCGGTGCTGTCATGGCAATTTTCTCACCGGTGGGTCGCTGCCCAACCGGCGCGGTCATGGCAATGCGGGTAGAGCCCTGATTGCCGCCGAAGATATAGCCGGCGAGTCTGCGAAATCCTGCGCTCGATGCTGTATCCCATTCGCCAGCGACTTCCGTCTCGGCGACGACGCACGTCGGATACTCGCGAACGGTGATGGTCCCGTCCTCGACGACCACGGTGAAACGGGGTTCCTCGACTTTTTCTGCCATGGGTCTCGCTCCTGCCAACGAAGGGGCCAGCGGTGACCAGAGCCAGCGACGAGAACCGTCGATGACCATCGCAATTGCTGCCGACTGAACGTGGCGTAGCGGGCATGGTAGGCACAGCAGGGTGCGTCGCAAGAGCAGGGCACGGTTCTTGCTCTATGCCATGAGCGGGCCGCTGGAATTGCAGGTGGCTTGAATTGGCATGAGTCCACGCGAATCAAAATGATGAACGCAGACGTCCATAACCGCAGGTTCCACGGCCGCGAGTACCTGCCGCGAGGGGGCGACGCCGGGAAGGCCGCGTGGCGATTTCATGTGTTCTCGCCGAGCGCCGATAGCGCGACGGGTGCAAACGTGCGCGAAATCGCCCATGTCACCATGCAGAAACTGCCCACATTCGAAACCAGTCAACCAGTCATCAGGGGAATTACGCTATGAAATCAATCTCCAATCCTGTGGCAGACCAGACCGAAACTTCAAATGGCTCCGTTTCCTACATCCGCTGGTTCGCCGATATTACCATCGCCGATATTCCGCTGGTTGGCGGCAAGAACGCTTCACTGGGCGAAATGGTGCGCGAACTCGCGAGTAAAGGCGTAAAGGTTCCGAATGGATTCGCCATTACCGCAGAAGGATTTCGCCACTTTATTCGCGAAGCAAACCTGGACGACTTCATTGCCGACACACTGGCTGGACTGGATACAAGCGACATGGCGAACCTGAGCCAGCGCGGCCACGCTGTGCGTCAGGCAATTCGTGGCGCTTCGTTGCCCGAAGATTTGCGTGAGCAGATTGCCAGCGCCTACAGGCAATTGCAGGGCGAAAGTGAGCTTCCGCTGGATGTGGCCGTTCGGTCGTCGGCCACAGCCGAGGACTTACCTGACGCCAGCTTCGCAGGGCAGCAGGAGACCTACCTGAATGTGCAGGGCGTCAGTGAGCTGCAGGCCACGTGTCTTCGTTGTTTTGCGTCGCTCTTTACCGACCGTGCCATCAGCTATCGGGTCGACAAGGGGTTTGCCGATATCAAGGTCGCGCTCAGCATCGGCGTTCAACGCATGGTGCGGTCTGACCTCGCCTGTGCCGGCGTCATGTTCACCATCGATACAGAGAGTGGCTTTCGTGACGCGGTGCTCATTAGCGCGGCCTACGGGCTGGGGGAGAACGTGGTGCAGGGGTCCGTCACACCCGACGATTATACGGTCTTCAAAACCACCCTGAAGACAGGCCATCGGCCAATTGTGCACAAGTCTGTCGGCAGCAAGGAATTCAAGCTGATTTACCACAACGGCGTCGGCAAAATGGTGGAAAATGTGCCGGTCCCCATGGCCGACCGTGAGAGATTCGCATTGACCGACGACGAGGTGCTTCAGTTGGCGCGTTGGGGCTGTATGGTCGAACAACATTACAGCGCGGTGCACGGGACACCAACCCCTGTCGACCTGGAATGGGCAAAAGATGGCGTCACCGGCGAGCTGTTCATTGTTCAGGCCCGCCCTGAAACTGTTCAGTCGCGAAAGAACCGCGACGTGCTCGAGACCTATAAGCTGGGTGGACGCAGCGCGGTGCTCGCCACCGGCCGCAGCGTCGGCGAAAAAGTCGCTACCGGGCGAGTTCGGGTCATTACCAGCGCCAATTTCATTGACCAGTTTCAGTCCGGCGAGGTGCTCGTTACCGACAAGACCGACCCCGACTGGCAACCGATCATGAAGAAGGCCGCCGCAATCGTCACCAATCGTGGCGGCCGCACGTGCCATGCGGCGATCGTCAGTCGTGAGCTCGGTGTGCCAGCCATCGTAGGAACCGGGCACGGTACCGAGCAGCTAAAAGACGGACAGCTCGTGACCGTGAGCTGCGCCGAGGGTAACGCGGGTTTCGTGTACGAAGGCGCCCTGCCATTCGAGGTACAACGAACCGACCTGAGGACGATCGGCGACCCGCGCACGGGCGTCATGATGAACCTCGCCAATCCCGAAGAGGCGTTCTCGCTCTCTTTCGTTCCGAACGATGGTGTCGGCCTTGCCCGTATGGAATTCATTGTGACGAACTACATCAAGATTCACCCTCTTGCGCTTATCGACTTCGACACACTCGCCGATGCCGAGGCGAAAGCCGAAATTGCGCGGCTGACGGTCGGGTTTGTCGATAAACCACAATATTTTGTCGATCGGATGGCGCAGGGCATTGGCATGCTGGCTGCCGCATTTTTTCCGAAAGACGTGATTCTGCGTCTGAGCGATTTCAAGACGAACGAATACGCCAATCTGATTGGTGGAAAAGCGTACGAACCCCACGAGGAAAACCCCATGCTGGGCTTCCGCGGGGCTAGTCGTTACTACCACCCGCGGTATCAGGCGGGCTTTGCGCTGGAGTGTCTGGCGGTAAAAAAGGTTCGCGACGAAATGGGCCTCACCAACCTGAAGGTCATGGTCCCATTTTGTCGCACGGTGGACGAGGGTCGACTTGTACTGGCTGAAATGGAGAAACACGGCCTGCGTCGCGGCGAGAACGCTCTGGAGGTGTACGTCATGTGCGAGATTCCGGCCAACGTCATTCTGGCCGACGAATTCTGCGACATTTTCGACGGATTCAGCATCGGCTCCAACGACCTGACGCAGCTGGTGCTCGGTGTCGATCGGGACAGTGAGATTGTGGCGCCCATCTTTGACGAACGAAATCCCGCCGTAACGAAAATGATCGCCCAGGCCATTGCGACCTGTCGTGCACGCGGGCGCAAAATCGGTATCTGCTGTCAGGCGCCGAGCGATTATCCGGAGTTTGTGAAGTTCCTGGTCGAGCAGGGCATCGATAGCGTGTCGCTCAGCCCCGACACGGTGATGAAGACCCGTCTGGCGGTGCTTGAGATTGAAGCCGCCCTCGCTCACATGCCGGCGCACACCTCGAGCGTGGCCATGTCTTCGGTGTAACACGGGCGCGCGCTATCGACCTCGCCGCCATAATACGCGACGCGCCCTGCGCAATCGAGCCCTGCGAAACAGGTGAGTTCTGCCTGGCGAGCGGCGACGCACGCACGCACGGACGGCGTATCGTCGGCGAGCGTGTCGTAGAACGCAAAGCAGTCGGTCACGCATTCGCTGACCTCTACCCCGCTCTCCGAATAGCAGACCTGCTCGGCTTCGCACGCCTGCACGCACAGGTCGTATATCGGCGCCACCAGCCCAGCCAGCGTACTGGTGCCGAACGTACGCGCCGGGCTGTCTTCGACGCTGACGGTGCCGCCGCAGCCGGCCAGCATCATCAACAGCGCCGGAATCACCCGCCGCCCTGCAAAAATGCCCGTGAAGTCAGGGTGTTGCGGAAGAGTCCAGAAAGAGGGTGAGCGAGTCATCAAAACCTCGGACAGTGGCGATCGCGATGCCCATGCCGGCGACCAGCACAACGAGCAACGCCGTCACACCATAGCTGAGGCGCACCCACTGCCGCAACGACTCCCCGCGCCGGTCGAGCGACGCCAGCATCAGGCCGGCGCCGACGATGGCGGTCGAGATGGAGTGCCAGGCCAGATGCTCCTTGATTTCGAAGAGCACGCCGTAGAACCGCGCGTGTCGATACAGGTCCAGCTTCGCCGTCGTGCGGTACTCCGGATAGATGATCCAGCCGAGCACATTGACGGCGATGACCAGGGCGGTGGCCAGATACCCCGAAATGCGGGTCCATCGGGCGGGGCGCCTGGCTTTGCGCAGCGCAAAAACCGGGTGCAGGCACAGCGCGAGCGCCAACAACCCGATGTGTCCGTGAAACTTCTCGAGCAGTAACCAAAGGTTCATTGCATCTTCCGGCGGGGGGAATGGCGACGGTGTACGCCAAAGGCGCGGTGCCTGTCATGTGAAGTCGTGGTGACAGCCGGTGGTGTGAGCAAGCCCCGTTGACAACCTGTTAGTGAACGACCATTCACGTCGCGCCAAGTCACGTTTCAGTTCTTTACCCTCCCGATGATGGAGTCCCTCTGATGAGTCGTAAGATCCGCAAGGTCGCAGTTCTGGGCGCCGGCGTTATGGGTAGCGGCATCGCTGCTCACCTCGCCAACGCTGGCATTCCCTCGCTTCTTCTGGACATCGTGCCCCCGCAGGCGGGCCCCGGTGACAAGGTCGAGTCGAAGGCGTTCCGGAACAAGTTCGCACTCGGCGGACTCGCCAACCTGAAGAAGGCCAAGCCCGCGCCGCTGTTCACCGCAGCCTGCGCCGAGCTGATCGAAGTGGGTAACTTCGACGACGATATGGGCCGCCTGCAGGAAGTCGACCTCATCATCGAGGCCGTCAAGGAAGACATGAGCGTCAAGCAGGCGCTCTTTGCCCGCGTGGAAGCCAATATCCGCCCCGGCACCATCGTGGCGTCGAACACGTCGGGTCTGTCCATCGCGGGCATGACCGACGGCCGCGGCGACGACTTCCGTAAGAAATTCCTCGTCATGCACTTCTTCAATCCGGTCCGTTACCTCAAGCTCCTGGAGCTTGTGGCAGGGCAGGAGACATCTTCGGAAGTGCTCGCCACGATTCACGAATTCGGCGAGAGCGTGCTCGGAAAGGGCATCGTCTACGGAAAGGACACCACCAACTTCGTCGCCAACCGCATTGGCGTGTTTGGCATGATGAAAATCATGTCCGAGATGTCGAAGTTCGGCCTGTCCATCGAAGAAGTCGACAAGATTTTCGGCTCTGCCATGGGCCGCCCCAGCTCAGCCGTGTTCCGCACCGCTGACGTCGTGGGCCTGGATACGTTCGTTCACGTTGCGAAGAACTGCTACGACACGCTCGTCGAGGACGAAGAGCGCGAAGTGTTCAAGGCGCCGGAGTTCATCGAGCGCATGGTCGCCGAGAAGATGCTGGGCGATAAGACCGGCAAGGGCTTCTACTTTAAGGGCAAGGACGCCAACGGCAAGACTGAGATTCAGAGCCTGAACCTCGAGACCTTCGCGTACGGCCCGCAGAAGAAGGTTCGCTTTGACAGCCTCGGCGCCG
>JAGWVZ010000155.1 GCA_018970625.1 Myxococcales bacterium
GCACCTCCGGTCGTGCTCCGTGCGACCATCGTGGCCTTCGCGCTCGCGTTCGTCGTGGGCATCTACCTGGTGTCGGTGGGTGGCTGGCCCATCGTCGGTCTGGGACTCGCGTCGCTGTTGTGCGGCTGGGCCTACACGGGCGGACCGTATCCGTTGGGCTATAATGGCCTTGGCGACGTCTTTGTGATGCTATTTTTCGGCTTTGGCGCCATGTGCGGAACGTACTGGGTGCAGGGACTAACCCTGACAACCGATGTTTTGGCGTTATCTGTGCCTGTCGGTGCGCTGGCGACGGCCATTATCGTGGTCAACAATCTGCGCGACGCCGACACCGATGTACGAGCCGGCAAGCGCACGCTGGCCGTACGCTTTGGCAAGCCCTTTGTGCGTGCCGAATACGTGCTGCTGCTCGTGCTGGCGTTTGGCATTCCGCTGGGCATGGCGGCGCTGGGCGGCTCGTGGTTTCTGGCATTGCCGCTCGCCTGCTTCCCACTCGCCATCGGACCCGTTCGTAGTGTATTGCGCGACGAGGGACCTGTGTTGAACGCGACTCTGGGTGCGACGGCCAGGTTACTTCTGGTTCACGGTGTGTTGTTGTCACTTGGGCTCGTGGGAGCCGGCATGGTGATGAGCGGAGGAAGCCCATGAGGGTGCTCCAGTGCCAGCTGTTTCGATATGAGTTGCCGTTCAAGGTGCCATTTCACTACGGAAATCAGGTCCTTACCGAGCGACAGGGTTTCATTCTGCGGGTCACCGCAGACAACGGTCGCATTGGTTGGGGCGAGGCGGCCCCGTTGCCCGGTTTTCGCACCGAAACCCACGAGCAGGCCGGTGATACGCTGCGGTTGCTGGTGCCTGCGGTGAACAGCACACGTGACTTTGGCAACGCAGCCGCCATCCGGTCTTTCTGCGACACGCTCGTCCCCCTCGATCGACCCGCCGCGCGCTCCGCGCTTTCAACCGCCCTGTTCGACGCCCTGTGTGACCGCGAGATGCTCGCGCGCAAGCTCGAGCCGCGATCGAACGGCACCATCTCCATTAACGCCACCACCAGCGGCTCGGACGGACAGCTGGAAGACTGGGCACGCGACCGCGTACGTGATGGCTTTCGCGTGCTGAAGATCAAGGTGGGCTTGCGCGACTGGGTCGAGGAGCGCTCCTGGCTGGGGCTGCTACTCAACCGTGTGCGTGCACCCGGCCTGCAACTGCGTCTGGACGCCAACGGCGCGTGGAGCCGCGACGAGGCTCGTCGAGCCCTCGATTCGCTGATGGGCTGGCCCATCGAGTGTGTCGAACAACCCGTCGCTGCGCACGACATCGATGGGCTGATCGATGTCGCGCGTCGTTCGCCTGTTCCGGTGGCCGCCGATGAAGCCCTCACCGAGACTGACGGTGCATGGGACGCTCTGGTTCGCAAAGGCACTGTTCAGGCGGTCGTCATCAAGCCGATGGTCTTCGGTGGTCCCGACATCGCGCTGGATCGCGCACGTCAGGCCCGTATGGCGGGCGTCAAGCTCATCGTCACCACATCGCTCGACGCCGCCGTTGGACGTCGCATGGCCATGCACGTCGCCGCGGCCATCGACCCGTCGGCCATCACCGCCCACGGTCTGGCCACCGCGTCCTTTCTGGCCGAGGACATCGCGGAGCCCGACCCGGTCGCCGGCCCGCGCATCATCCTCGAGAAGCGCCCGGGCCTGGGCGCACAGATCGACCCATCCCGTCTGGTTCCGGCATGAAGCCGCCCAGCGGGAGCGTGGCGTCTGACGCAGCACCGTCGTCAGTCGACACCAGCCCGCCCGGCGAAGACCCGGTCGCTTTCAGGGCGGCGGTACGCTCCGAATCTTCGCTTTTCCCTGGCGATCCTGCGCTCTCAGCGCGCGCCTTCCTGAGCGTTCGCGATTCATCGGCTCCCTCGTCAGGCTGGCGAACATTCAGTCGTGGCCAGATAGAGGCTCTGGTGGACCTCGCGATGGCGGCGCTACCTAAAACCGCAGACCGATTGCCACTGTCCACCACGGTGGACGACCCACTGACCGTGATCGTGGGTGTTATGGTTGCCGCACGGACGCAACGTGCATGGGTGGCCTTGAACCTGCGCTGGCCCTCCGGGTGGTTGCAGGAACGCATGGCCCACGTGGGGCCCATGTGCCTGCTGAGCCCGGATGAAGCGTCGGGTCGCTGGCATTGGGAGCGAGCTGCCATGGGGCGCGCCAGCTCGGATGACGCTACGCCCTGTACATTCGTCGATCCATCCGACGCTGTGACCAGTGCCGCAGACCCACACCATGGCACTGTCTCACTGGGTCAGCTGGGCGCGTGTTGGGTGCTGTTCACGTCGGGCACGACCGGCACGCCTCGCGCGGTGGTGCTCACGGTCGATTCCCTGACGGCCTCGGCAGACATGGTTGCGGACGCCCTGCGCGTGTCTCAGGACGATGCCTGGTACGCGTGTATGCCCCTCTTTCACGTGGGTGGTCTGGCGATCGTACTGCGTGCATGGCGTCGCTGCTCGCGCCTGGTAACGGAACGACGCTTCGATGAGCATCTTCTTGTTGATGCGATGTGTCATCACGGTTGTACGCTGGTATCGCTGGTGCCGACGATGTTGGACCGTCTGGTGTCGGCACAGGTGCCTCCGCCCGATTCGTTGCGAATCTGCTTTGTCGGGGGCGGACCGGCCACGGCGTCGCTGCTTGAGCGAGCGACGCGTGCGGGCTGGCATCCACGGTTCTCGTACGGCCTGACCGAAGCCGCTTCGACGGTCACGGTTATGCCCAGAGAGCCGGTGCCAGCCGAGCCAGCGTGGGCAGGTGTGGCACTCCCGGGCAATCAGCTGATGCTGCACGCTGTCGGGGCGGATGGTGTGGGTGAGATCATGTTGAACGGGCCCACGCTTCTGACAGGGCAGCTGCTGACAAACGGTCGGGTGCGGTTGCGTCCCGAGGGGCCGTTGGCGACCGGTGATTTCGGCGTGTTGAGCAGCGACGGTTTGTTGCGTGTTGTCGACAGGCGAACCGATCTCATTGTTTCGGGCGGTGAGAATGTGTACCCGACCGAGGTCGAGCAGGTACTTCTGCAGCATCCGGGGGTGCTGGATGCGTGTGTGGTTGGATTGGCCGACGAACGCTGGGGGCAACGCGTGGTGGCTGCGGTAGTGCTCAGCGAAGGCACTTCAACCGACGACGTGGCTGAATGGGCCTCGGCTCGGCTGGCCGCCTTTGCGCGCCCGAAAGCGTTGTATCCGTTCGCCGCCCTGCCCAGAAACGCGATGGGAAAGATAGAGCGCCGAAGGGTGCGCGAGCAGCTTCAGGCGACGGTCCCGACATAAAGCCAGGTGACGCCAAAGGTGAGGGAAATGGCGCGAATCTCCGAGAAAGCTCCGGCCTGCTTCATGAGCGCCACAAAGTTTTCTCCCGCCGGAAACGCTGCGCTGGTGCGTGGCAAATAAGCGTACGCTTCACGGTTTCCGCTCAGCAGGCCCCCTACGAAGGGCATGACGCGGAAGCTGTAGAAGCGGTACAGGGCGCCGAACAGGCCGCGGGGTTGCCCAAACTCAAGCACGACAACCCTGCCGCCAGGCTTGACCACGCGCGCCATGTCTCGAAGCGCGACAACGGGATCATCTACGTTGCGAATGCCGAAAGAGATCGAGGCAATGTCAAAGCTGTGGTCCTGAAAGGGGAGGTGCATGGCATCTGCGACCTGAAACTCGATCTCCATGTCTCGCGCACGTGCCTTTGCTGGCGCCGGGATCATCATCTCGGCACAAAAATCAGTTCCGAGCACGCGGCCTTCAGCGCCGACCGCTTTCTTGAAAGCGATCGCCAGATCGCCTGTCCCGGTAGCACAGTCGAGCACGTGCATGCCCCGGCGGGTGTCCGCTTCACGCACGGTTCGGCGCCGCCAGAGGTGGTGGATTCCGAACGACAGAACCGTATTCGTGCGGTCGTACGAGGGCGCAATGTCCGCAAACATGCGCTGAACCTGTTCACTCATGAAGTTTACCGGTGGCGAGAAAGGCACAGATGGCGGGGTTAGCCACGAAGAGGTGGCTGAGCAAGGCCACAGCGGAGCGCGCCAAAACGCGAAGAGCGCCAGATTCTACTCTGGCGCTCTCCATGTCGGTCGGACAGACCAAAAAGAGGTCAGCCGGTCGGGGGACGACGACCGGCTGACGGGCGCTCGGTGATGTCGAGGGGGGCAGGAATCACCATGCGCCGCTGCTGCATTCCGAGATAGCGATCAGCATCGTCGTTGCAAGGTGTTTTTACACACATGAGCACTTTTTCACACACTTTGCCACTTAGTGTGTGAACTGTTGAGTCCAAAAAGGAGAAAGATTCTTCTGGACGGCGCCAGACGTGTAACGCCAATGTGCTGAAGCAAACGACGACCCTCCACGAGGATGATCATGGACCACAGCCGGATGCCGCTCTCTCATTCCGTACAGCCGCACAGGATGCTGATGTGGCTGTTCTTTTCTGCATTGCCTGTTGCGATGGCGGTCGCCTGCGGTGCGGCCCCGGTCGCTCCGCCGCCTGCCCCGGTGACGCAGGTCGAACAGGCGCCGGAGCCGGAGCCGGAGCTGGACCGTCGTATCTTCTACGTCTTCGTGCGGGAGATTCAGGCCCTCACCATCTATCCGGACGGCGGGCCTATCCGAAACGAGATGCGCTCGGGTGAGATCCCACCGTGGGGAACGAACAGCCCTCACTTCGCCATTTTTTCGAACTGGCACGGCGCCGAAGAGGAGGTCACGCCCGCTATCCGTGATGCCATCAGTCTGGACGACCTGCTGCAGCGGCTGGCCGCCCTGCCGGACGTGCGCATCGAGGAAGGATTGAACCCCGCCTATCAGGACCTGTGACACGTACCATCCGCAGCGTTGCACAGGTCACGTGTCATCGTGCTCACACGTCCCCGGAACGGACAGTGTGTAAGGGCTAGGGAAATTTGACGAGTCCTCGTTACGCTCATACGCTTGTCGAATCGTCCCCTGTATCCCGCCCTTCTGAGGTCGCTATGCCCTCGACAGCCAACGCCTCTCCTTCCGCCAGCGCCGCCCCCCGGCGAGTGCGTCTGCGGTCTCCAAAGCTCACCTACGACCTGGAGCTGTTGAAGGCCATGAGTGACGAGACCCGGCAGATGATCCTGCAGTTCCTCTGCACGCCGGGCGCAGGTGAAATGAAGGCCTTCTCGGTAACGGAGATCGCAGAGAATTTTCAGCTGACGGCCTCTACCGTCTCGCATCACCTGCAGATGCTCAAACGGGCGCAGCTGGTGACTGTGCGTCGCGACGGCAAAGAGCGGCTCTATTCGCTGCAGTTTGATTACCTGCGAAAGGCGGTCCAGCACTTTGCCGACGCGCTTCAGACGATCGAGGTCGCGGTGCAGAAGAACGCAGCCATGCGAAACGAGGCCGTCATCGACGATCAGGACGCCTGATGCCGAGCCTGTGCTCACTGCCGGTACACGGTGTCCTGGGTGCCGCGCTCTTTGCGACGATGGCATGTTCGACTTATGCGCCCCCTCCACCGTCGCAGGTCGAAGGCAGCGCCGCTGCTCCGGCGCCATCGCCGATCGCGGCGGAGCTGATTGTGGGACCCGCCTTTGGCAACGCGACCTTGCGAGGTACGGTTCACGGTGTCACCCCGCTGTCCGAACATGCGCCGGACTGCCCCGGGGTTACGTCGCCTCTGGCCAGGCATGTCATCGAGATTCAGCAGCAAACCGGCCTCACGCTCACCGCCCGGCCCATCGGAACGGGTATGATGGACCTCTCCATGGCATTGCTGGGCCCAGAGGGCACGACATTGTGTGTGGATGATGGAGCGACGCTCGACCCGTGGTGGTCTGGCATACTTGAACCGGGCGTCTGGACACTGGTTGTAGCCACCGACGTGCCTGATCCTGCGCCTTATGACGTACGAATTGAGGCCGGATTGCAGCCGCTTCAGGCTCTTGAGGTGGGTGTGTTGTTTCCGCCCGCCGTTCTCGAAGGCACGCCACCAACGCCTGTCGCCGAGGGCACCTATGGTGGCCTGTCGCTCCCTGTGGACACGGCTGCGGCGATTCTGGAGGGTTCCGCTGGCGGCCCCAGAGACGCTACACAGCTTGGACATCCCTGTACCGGATGGGTCGCCGAAATGCCTGACCACGTCCTTCAGGTTCAGGCTCCGATGGAGCTGACACTTCGGGTCAAATCGACCGGAGACACCACGCTGCTGTTGCAGGGGCCGGACGACGCGCAGATCTGCACGGACGATGACGATGGCCTGAACCCGGTCATTCGCCAGTCGCTGCAGCCCGGTACCTGGGCGGTATTCGTAGGCACCTGGGAGGAGAACGTGCAGCCGGCATATCGGTTGAGCGTGTCACGCTAATTCGCTGAGGTGGTCATGCACGTGTCGCTGTCCGTCAGCCACGACCAATGGAATCCGATCCGCGATCAAATCCTTGCGCATGGTGGACTAACCGTTCCGGCACAGGGAGCCCTGCCTGCACTCTTCAGCCGGGTGAGCGTTCAGATTCATGTCGATGAGACCGCGCTCCCCCTGCTTACCGGTCAGGTGGTTCAGATATTTGGCGCTGCCCAGATTGCCGTTTTGCTGGACGATGCCTCGCGTCTGGCGGTTTCGCAGGGCGTCAGTCACGCGCCACCAGTCAGCCAGCATCCGGCATCGGCGCTCGCTGACCAGCCGTCTGTTCGATCGGATGCACCTTCCCGGCGTCTGAAAACAGCGGCCGATCCCGGCGATGAGCCCGTCTGGAAGCAGGTGGAGGGGGCCTCCAAAATCGACCTGATTCGATTGGCAAAGTTCGGGAATGAGTCCGAGCGGCGCCACATTCTCAAGCAGTCAGATGCTTCGTTGCATCTCCACGTGCTGCTCAATCCCGGCATTACCCCGCGCGAGGTGGCGCAGGTGATCCGCGCGAATGCGGTTCAGTTGAATTTCCTTCTGCGCGTACTGGAGCGGCCCGACCTGTGGCAGAATCCCACCGTGGCCGAGGCGTTGGTCCTGAATCCGCTGACTCCTGCGCCATCGATTGGGCGCCTCATCGAGAAGGTGAGTCTGGACGCCGCACGTCGGATGGCAAAGTCGAACGATTTACGGAAAGTGGTGGTGGCTGCAGCGACAAAGAGAGCACTCTCGGGACGTTGACTGCGAGACCACCGCTGCGACGGGTAGGTGAGCCAGACCGGCGATCAGGGACCTGACACCACATCGGCGTAGGTGTGCTGTAGCGGCATGACTTCGCTGCATGGGCGACACAGGGCGTTCGCCAGACCTGAATTGCGACGTGTGCGCCCGGCAATCGCCTTGAATACCGGGCCGCTGTTGTCTTCGTCGCACTGCAGGCACGCATTGAGCGAACCATCTGGTAAATGATAGGGCTCGTTCAGTGCGGCAACGCAGGGCTCGAAACAGGCGTTGCGGGTATTTTCTGTGTTGAAATACCAGATCTGCGCGCAGGGCAGATCAAATCCGAGGTCCTGCAGACAGGCGATATTTGCGTCCTTTCCGCCGCTGATGGCATCAAGACCGCACTGTCTCACCGGCGCAGTCAGGTCTTCGTTCTGGATATAGACGGCCAGGTTTTCGAGCGTGGAACAGACGCCACAGACCCCACCATGCGTCACTTCGGCGCCTGCCTCCACCGCTGCTGTCGGGGTCGGGAAGGTTTGCAATCGATAGGTCAGGGGTTGTTGTGGGTCGATCAGTAATCCGCAGACAGACTCGGGGGATATCTCAGGGGGACTATCCAGATAGGGGTCTGCAATGATTTCGCTGAAGGGCTCGGCCAGTCGCCAGGACCGTAGCTGA